>JAURPW010000050.1:0-5781 GCA_030836435.1 Flavobacteriaceae bacterium | reverse complement strand
GTTGAGAGAAGGTGGTCGCAGGAACCGAAAGAAGCTCTTCAGCGTCTACAGTGGTAACCGCACCAGTGATTTCTCTTTTAGACTGAGTACCATAACCTGTTACAATAACCTCGTCTAGCGCTTGGGCGTCTTCTTGAAGAACTACATCAATTACCGAGTTGCTGCCAACAGTAATTTCTGTTGAAGTGAACCCGATGTAGCTAATTACAAGAACTGCGCCTGGCTGAACGTTGAGGGCATAGTTTCCATCGAAATCAGTTTGAACCCCGTTAGTGGTTCCTTTTTCAACGACATTGGCGCCAGGAAGTGGCACTCCGTTCGAATCAGTAACTGTACCTGTGACAGTCGTCTGATCCATGAAGCTCGTGGCCTCCATCGATGGGGCCGCAGCAAATGCAAAAGACATCTGCGTTCCTAGACCCAACAAAAGCGTAAAGCATACCGACTGAAATGCCGAGCGCAATTGCTTTCGCGTTTTCAAATTCAAATCGTGTTTAAGATTCATAATTTTTTGAGTTAATAGTTTAGTTGTTTGTTTCAAAACCATACGAATTCCGTAAAAAGGAGGTTCCTATTTAAGCAGAATACACATGAATTTAACGTAATATTAATAAAAAACAATAAGTTCCAAAGGGCAGGACTGAATTTTTTTTCAGGATTTCACAAAATCACCCCAGTCTGTTTAGGGAAGTAGTAAAATGGGTGAACAATAAGTACGGATTAGCTAATTAATTAACGATTAACCTAATTACGTTTGTTTTTAAGCCTTAAAAAGGCTTAAAGAGAAAACGTTAACCCGATCCTTACTGCTTATGGTGATCCTACGCTGGCGCTAAACTCAAAACTTTAATAAAGCATAGCCGCGCAGCTGATATTCGGTAAGTGTAGTGAGGGCAGAGGTAGCCACTTCAATACCGTCAATCAATTGATCATGGGTGATTTTTTGCTTGATAAGCGATTGACCGCAGACCACTACTTTAACCCCGCTCTCCATCAATTCTTTGAAGAGGGGGGTATGCGGATTAGTCACCCCAAAACGCTCTTTGTACAGGGTGTCAGAAATAACCGACCAAACAGCAGCATTATGAATGGCTACCACTACATGTAACCGCTCTTTGGGTACTCCAGCCATCGCATGTAGATTGAGCAATCGCGCAACATTGTTGAGGGAGAAAAACACCTCGGTTTTATCCTCTGCCCCAGTCATCACGTCAACGATGATTTTGTAGTCTAAACTAGGGTCAGGAGTTAGGGTGGCATTGGGCACCGTAGACACGGTTCCGAATGACTTAATCATAGGATTGACGGTCTGCTGTGCGCTTAAGGCAAAAGAAGCGAGGGCAAAAAAAGCGAGTAGAAAACTTCTCATTAGGTTGACTTTCATTGATTTTTAAGAAACGTTAAACCAAAGCCAACCTTTCGCCTACACCAAGAGTAAAACGACGGTAAGGGCGGCTCCGGCCACAGCAAAGTACAATCCTTTTTTGTAAATCGGCGCTCCTGTATTAAACATAAAGAAGGCAGATATCGAGAAGAACATCAGAGAAATCCCGAAGAAAATAGCCAGCCAGAACAATGGATTAGTGGTATTCATCAGGTGCAGCTTGTTCATCTTGGCAAGCAAGAGCGGGTATTCCGTTTCGTTGTACTTGGCTATACCTGAAGTCACAGAATACGTCCCTCCATTATTGAAGGTTATTAAGTCAGCCTCAGATTTCTCAACAAAAACCCTCATACCTAAGGCTTGACCTAAACTATCTGCATTTAATCCAGGTTCTAAAGTCTTCTCAATTGGAATCTTTTTCTTGAAGGTGTCTGTGTTGCGAAAGGTTAGAACGATTCCGCTAAAGGCGTACACGGCCATTATTCCGGCTAAAAAGAATCCGAGGTAACGGTGAAATTCTCTGAATTTTTCTTGTGATTTTCTGCTCATTTTTTGGATTATTTAAACTGATTCTAAATTAGAAATTCATTTTTTAAAACCTAACCAATAGAGCAAAAAATGGGCCAATTTTTAAATATTGACTTAAGTTGCTCATAATTAACTGTATATTGTTGGTATGACGGCGCCAAAGTCTTTCTATCTAACACTTATTTTGGTAATCGGCATCTCAGCCATAGTGCTGCAAGAGCTTGGCATGACGTTATTCTACGCTATTGCCAAGGCGCTTACCACCATTACCATCATTTTTTTCGCCTCAAGCAATCGAAGCATGTCAAGACTGAGCGCTCAAATGGTGACGGCGCTTATCTTTTGTCTGCTAGGAGACATTGCCCTCATTTGGGATCACCTCTTTTTGCTGGGTGTCGGATTTTTCTTGGTGGCACACCTGTTATTTATAAGAGCGCTTACTAGTAGATTTGGTTTTCGGCTAGCCCCGGTGGCACTTATTTTTGCGCTGGCGCTGATTCTCGGAATGAGCTTCTACCTCTGGAGCGGATTAGACAACACCCTTAAAATAGCCATACCCATTTACGCCACAGTGATCGGTTTAATGGGGGCACAGGCGCTGAGCATAGGGCTGAGAAGGCGAAGTAGCATGCGAGCTCAAATAGCGCTAGGTGGCGTGTTATTCATTCTCTCCGATGCACTATTAGGCATTAACGCATTTAAAACGCCGTTTGCCTTTTCTGGGGTGTTTATTCTCTCTACCTACTGGGGTGCACTCACCCTCTTGGCAAATGCCGGAAGAGAGTTTTAAGGCAGACTACACCCCTGGCAAAAGTTGCACTTCGCTATCAGTGAGCAGGTTACATTTTTTTATTTGCGAAAAAAAGTGTTAATTGGCTGTCCGTTAAAAAATTAAGCGCGGTGATTCTAACCAAGAAAAGAATGAAAGTGGCCCAAATGATTGAACAGCAAACCCTTGCTGTGCATTCACTTTTTTATCAGGGCAAGCGCTATTCTAAAGAAGAGTTAGAAGAAATTTTGGCGGCATACTACAAACGCAAAAACAAGGCCCGGGCCTAATCCAATCAAATTAGTGAAGCGGACGCTTCTTGATCATTCCTCCTTTGGTGTCTCGTATTGGGTATTGAATTACAAATGCGGTCGGATCTATTTTTTCTACCTCAAGCACCAGTTTGCTCACCTCGAGTCGCGTGACCACACAGAACAAGACGTCTCGATCGGGCAGGCTCTGCCCTTTTTTGCCGAATCCGCCATCAGACCGAAATGAGGTCACTCCGCGCCCCATCTCGTGCATGATTTGATCTTTAATCTGTGTCGATTCGGGCGATACGATCATGACCCCGATGTATTCCTCAATTCCGTTAATAATAAAGTCTACAGTTTTGGAGGCCACTATGTAGGTCAAGATTGAATACATCGCAATCTCCAGTCCGAGCACTAGAGCGCTCACAGAGAAGAGAACGACATTGAAGATGGCAATAAGATCGCCTACCGTGAAGCTGGTTCGTCGGCTGATAGATAGGGCGAGCACTTCGGTTCCGTCAATGACCGCTCCGCCTCTAATCGAGAGGCCTATGCCGGTGCCCAGAAAAAATCCACCAAACACGGCTATTAGGAGCTTGTCTTCGGTGATTACCGGAAGCTCTATGAAATGGACCAGCGCAGCCAGGGCCAATATCGCTAGACTGCTCTTTACGGCGAAAGCCACCGATATCTGGCGGGCACCGATGATAATGAAGGGGGCGTTAACCAGCAAAATCAGTAGCGATAAGTTAATGCCGGTAAGAAATTGGGTGAGTAGCGAGACACCCATGGCGCCTCCGTCTAAAAACTGATTAGGCAGCAGCAAGCCCTTTAGACCTATGCTGGCCGAGACCACGCCGAGTATCAAGAAAATGGCCTCCTTAATGCGCACCCTAAGTAGAAGGGCGTTAATCGTTTTCGAAGTTTTTCTAATCACCATGCTGACGTTTAAAACCTTTTTCTAAAGGTACACAAGCCCTGCATTTTCAGTATGATCTTTCAGCTATATTTGCGGTCAACAGTGCATATAACATGTACGTCTGTTATAGTTATGATTGATCAAATCAATTTTGGCGCTTTTGCTGCTATTTTTACCACTACAGCTTTTTTACCTCAAGCATTTAAAGTGATTCGTACACGAGACACAAGAAGTTTGAGTCTTAGCATGTACCTTTTGATGTTAACAGGGACCACCCTGTGGACATTTCATGGGGTTCACCTGAACGACAAAGCAATAATCTATTCTAACATTATAACTTCTGCCTTGAATATGATCATTCTAACGATGAAGATTCAAGAGTTGCTCAAAGAAAAAAAGCGAAGCTAATGCCCGGCCTTTTTTCAATAGAACTTCATAAAACTAGTTCTAAGAAACCTAGCAGAGATTAAAAACTCGAAAACTAATATAGTTATCGTTTAATAGGTCTAAAACCCAAAAACAGCTTTACGCGTTTCTAAATAGTCTGTCTGGAAATGGTTTACGAGTTGTTCTTCAGTCGATGTGTCGGCCAAATGTTTCCATTTCTTTCCGTATTCGGTCAGCTCAAAAGAAATATTCTTTAGAGTCCATTTTTGAATCTCATAAATTATTGGGTACAAATCAATTCCTGAATCGGTCAAAAAATAACGTTTGATTCTGCGATTGGCAGGATCGTGTCGGAAATCGATGATTCCTTTTTCTCGAAGTCCTTTCAATCGATCGTTTAGGATGTTGGTTGCAATATTCTCTTTTGAAGCCAAAAACTCTGTGTAGGTAGTTTTTCCTTTAAAAATATCCCTAATTATAATTAGAGACCAACGATCGCCTAAAAGCCTAAGCCAAACGTCACACGCACATTCTGCCGAAAAATTCTCCTGTTCCACGGCGTAAAGATAAAAAACGGATTAGATGTTAACCTTAAATTAACCTAGACTTTAACATTCTCTTTGCTATTAACAACAATAAAGAAGTGGGATTGTTCGAAAGCTTGGCGCGTGTGTCACGAGCTAAAAGTGAAGAACGGTTTTCGTGAATTTTGATGGTCATTTTTTAATGGATGTGATTGATTTCGGGCTGCAAAATTACTGCTAAAAACGATATCCAAACAAAAAAATCACAAAAATTTTAGCGTAAAGTCATCTCGGTCAGAAAGATAAGGTAGCGACTCGCGCAGTTTCTGCACCTCATCCCGCTCTAAAACCACCGACAAGACCTCTTCTTCTTGACTGAAGCAAAGTTGCTTTCCGAGCCCGTCGTAGGCTGCCGAATGCCCCGGGTAGCTATTGTTATTGGGGTCGAGTCCGACCCTATTTACCCCTACCGAAAAGCACTGATTCTCTATGGCCCTGGCTGACAGCAGCGTATCCCAGGCATTGATGCGAGGGGCGGGCCAGTTAGCCACGCACAAGAGCAGGTCGTACGGGAGCTCTAGTCGGCACCAAACCGGAAATCTCAGGTCGTAGCAAATGATGGGCCTAATTCGAAATCCGTTCACCTCAAAGGTCAATGCCTGAGCTCCTGCCTTGTAGCGGTGGTGCTCTCCGGCAAGTGCAAAGAGGTGTTTCTTATCGTAAACAGCCACTATATCTGAAGCGTTTACCGCGTAAAATCGGTTGTAGTAGTCTCCCGAATCTTCTACCGCCAGACTTCCGCATACCACAGCCCCTGTTTTCTGTGCCAATTCGTGCATAAACGCTACTGCTTCTCGCTGGGCAAGGGCGCTCTGCTCTGGGTCCATTATGAAGCCGGTAGCAAACATCTCGGGCAACACCACAAGGTCTGATTGACCCTTAGCAGGGCTCATCTGCCCTATTCTCCGAAAATTGGCCTTGGGATCTTTCCACTGCAGATCGCACTGCAGCAAGCT
>JAURPW010000049.1:0-3536 GCA_030836435.1 Flavobacteriaceae bacterium | reverse complement strand
TTCGAGAAAGCCTAGTGTGTTGTCAAACCCTACACGTGCTAAACGCGTGATGGCCTCTTCTTCGCGACCCTCTGGGGCCACTAATAGCAGGGGCTGTTCGGTATCGGCCACTAGGGCACCCACCCAAGGAGCAAAACTGCCGTCAAGACCAATGAAAATAGATCGAGGAATGTGCCCTTTTACGAAGGCATCTTCGTTGCGCACATCCAATACGATGGCTCCGGTCTGGTTGGCCACGTCTTCGAAGGCTTCAGGAGACAATGGGCGCGATCCGCGCTCAAGAACCTCGTCAAAGTGGTCGTAGCCCTCTTTGTTCATCTTAACATTGAGCGGAAAGTACTGAGGCGGAGGAAGCAACCCATCGGTCACCTCTTTAACAAACTCCTCTTTGCTCATGTCGGCGCGAAGGGCGTAGTTCATCTTCTTTTGATTGCCCAGCGTGTCTACGGTTTCTTTCATCATGTTTTTGCCGCAGGCCGATCCGGCTCCGTGTCCCGGATATACGGTAATGTGGTCACTAAGGGGCATGATTTTAGTTCTAAGGCTCTCGAAAAGCGTTTCAGCCAATTGCTCTTGTGTCATGTCTGCAGCCTTTTGAGCTAAGTCAGGTCTTCCCACATCACCCAAGAAAAGCGTATCTCCACTGAAGATAGCGTGATCTTTTCCTGAAGCGTCTCTTAATAAGTAGGTGGTAGATTCCATAGTATGACCAGGAGTGTGAAGCGCTACTATAATTACCTCTCCAACCTTAAACTCTTGACCGTCTTTGGCAATAATGGCATCGAAGGTTGGGTTCGCGTTTGGTCCGTAAACAATAGGAGCTCCTGTTTCTTTAGCTAGGGTTACGTGTCCGCTCACAAAGTCTGCGTGAAAATGCGTCTCAAAGATGTATTTGATAGTTGCATTGGCAGTCTTTGCCTTTTCGATGTAAGGCTGTACCTCTCTCAGCGGATCGATGATGGCCACCTCTCCCTTACTTTCTATGTAATAGGCTCCTTGAGCCAAGCATCCGGTGTATATCTGTTCTATTTTCATAATAAGTTGTTTTTGTTTTAGTTAGGCTAAAGTACAATGCCCTTTTTTCTCAAACTGTTACTCAAGTTACACATTCTGAGACTGCGATTCTAGGGCGATTTTTTTACTCATCTCTTCGGCCACTTGATCCTCCTTGGCCGATAGGTAAGCGCTATGAGTGTTTTCATAGAAGGCCTCCTTACCCAGTAATTCAACGATGCCGCTTCGTCTTAAGATGTCTCGAATTGGTCCAATCGGTCCGGCCACGGCCACGTTGATATTTCTAGAGGCAAGATCTTCTACCAACTGACGAAGCATAAAAGCGGCCGAGCTGTCGATGTAATTGATTGGCTCAACGTTTAAAATGAGCTTGCTCACTGACGCCCCGCGCTCCTCGACGGCCTGAAGCAGGCTGCTTTTGAAGTAGTCTTTATTTCCAAAATACAGTTGTCCGTCAAATCGAAACAACACAATCTCTGGGTCAATCTCCACTTCTTCGGGAAACCGCTTGATGTTTCTGTAGTAGGGGCTGTTTTTTACCCGAGCCAAGATGGCAAAGTGAGGCTTTGAACTGCGGTAAACTAAAAGCAGAAGTGAGAGCAGAACACCGAAGAGAATACCTTCTTTGATCCCAACAGTCAAGGTGATGATAAAGGTAAAGAGCAAGAGCGCGAACTCGTCTTTTCTGTTCTTCCAGAGCACCTTTGGGTATTCAATATCTATGAGTCCAAAAACCGCTACCATGATAATCGCCGCGAGCACCGTGTTTGGAAGGTAGTAGAATAGGGGAGTTAAAAATAAAAGAGTTAGCCCGACTATCGCGGCGCTGATAAAAGAGGCTAGCGTAGATGCTGCTCCTGCTTGATCGTTTACTGCGGTTCTAGAGAATCCGCCGGTGGTAGGGTACGATTGAAAAAGCGATCCGATCACATTAGATAGGCCTAAGGCGATGAGTTCTTGATTGGGGCGCACCTCGTTTAGTTTGTGCTTTTCTTCTACGGCCTTAGCTACTGATATAGCCTCCATAAAGGCAATTAGCGCCAACGTTATAGCGATAGGAAACAACTCAGCGATGCGACTCTGCTCTACCGACGGCAATGAAAAAGACGGAAGGCCCTTTGGCACATCTTGCACAATAGATAGGCCTAGCTGATCTAGGCGAAATACGTAGGTAACTACTATTCCGAGCAGGGTGACTATTAAGGCCCCTGGAATTCGCTTATGAATGCGTTTCAGACCTTTAATGATTACTATAGCCGTTAATCCTAAAACTAGGGCTATCCATTGGGTTTGATCTATGGTTTTGAAAGCGTTATATAATAAGGTATGAATCTGGTTGCTTCGTTCAATTTGAGTGCCCAACAGATGCTTGAGCTGACTTAGTCCGATAATGAGCGCCGCGGCGGAGGTGAATCCGCTAATCACAGGCTTGGAGAGAAAGTTAACCAAGAATCCCATGCGCACTATTCCAAGCAGAAACTGTATCGACCCCATGAACAGCGCCAAGAAGATAGCCATGCCGATGTATTCTTCTATACCCGAAAGCGAAAGTGCGCCCAATCCGGCGGCAACTAGCAGAGAGTCCATGGCTACCGGCCCTACGCTGAGTTGACGAGAGGTACCCAAAATGCCGTAGATTACTTGCGGGATTAAAGCGGCGTAAAGCCCGAACACCGGAGGCAGCCCCGCAATCATGGCATAGGCCATGCCTTGGGGAATGAGCATGATTCCGACCGTTAACCCCGCAGATAGGTCACCCCCTAGGTATTCTTTTTTGTAATTGGGAAGCCATTCTAAAATGGGAATGAGTGATTTAAGCTTCATTAATGGCTCTTAAAGGTTGATGAGTTCGATGTGATTGCGGTGTAACTTTATACTGCCCATTTGCTCTAGTTTTTTGAGCAATCGAGATATGACCACTCGTGAGCTGTGCAGTTCTTCGGCAATCTCTTTATGCGTTTGGTATACCGAGTGTTCGCTATTGATTCGAGCCTTCTCTTTTAGGTAATCTTCGAGGCGTTCGTCAAGACGCTCAAAGGCCACGCGCTCTAAACTTTGCAGCACTTCTTCGATGCGGTTTTGGTAGTTTGAAAATACAAAGGTGCGCCAGCTTTGATAGCGCCCGAGCCATTCTTCCATCTTTTTGATCGGGATCATGATGATCAAGGTGTCTAGCTCGGCGACCGCCTTAATCTGACTTTTGCGCTGCTCCACACAGCAGCTCATCGACATGGAGCAGGTGTTGCCTTCTTCTACGTAATACAGCAAGAGTTCTTCACCATCGTCGTATTCGCGTATGACCTTAATCGCCCCAGATAGCAGCAGTGGAATACTTTTGATGTACTCTCCAGTTCTAATAATTTCGGTTCCAGCCTCAATCTCGCGATAGGTGCCTACTTGATTGATTTCTTGAATCAGGGCTGATTCAAAGATGCCTCCGTAAATGTGATTTAAGTCTTTGATCATGGTTGGTTGAAGAAAGTGATCTTTTCGAAGTTACGAGATTTCTTTAGTAGAGAATA
>JAURPW010000048.1:0-5522 GCA_030836435.1 Flavobacteriaceae bacterium | reverse complement strand
TACTAACGGATCGGTTTTCGCAATGCGATCGAGTACGCGAATAAGTCGCCCTTCTTCAAGCTTGTGCTCTAAGGTCTCTCGCTTGGCTTGCAGATAGAGTAAATGATCGGGTTCATGCGACTTAAATACCTCAAAAAGTAGTTGGCTGCTACTTTGGAGGTGTTTGGTCTTGACGCTCTTGTTCGGGTATCCCGTAAAAACGAGCTGACTAATAACCGCTATGTCTCTGAAGGTTCTTCTTGACATTTCTGTGATGTTCAGACTCTTGTAGAGATCTTCGTAAATGTAGCGACTGTCCCAAAGATTGTTTTCCCAAAGTGCACTTAACTCTAGTGGCTGATCCGAGAGAAGCTCAAACCCATAGTCGTTGTAGGCTAGGGTGCAGCTAAGGGGGTGCATAAGACTGATGCGATAGGCCAGCAAACTGGCAAGGGCCTCATGAATAAATCGTCCCTCAAAGGGGTAAAATACGTGATGAAATCCCTCCTTGGTTTGAAAAACCTCGATTAAGAATTCTTCTTTTTTCGGAACATAACTTTCTTTGGCTTGCCGCTCAAAAATAGGCTTAAGGGCCTTGAATTCTTCATCTTGGTCAGCGTCTGGTTGGTGGGACTGCTGCAGTGTTTCCTTCAGTAGGTCTGACATTTCGGAGGTGAATGAGAGCCTTCCGCCCATCCAAGAGGGAACTTTCGAGGACTTTGACGAGGCCCTTTTCACGACTACCGTAAGTTCTTTTAGCCGAATAAATTCTAAGGTTCTTCCGGCGAACGTAAAAATGTCTCCTGCCCTTAACTGAGCAGCGAACCACTCTTCAACCGTGCCTATGTATCCGCCGCTTTGAAAAACCACTTGAAGGGCTGCGTCGGAGACTATAGTGCCGATTTGCAGGCGATGGCGCATGGCCATACCCCTGTTTTCAATAACCATAAGTTGCTCCTCGTTGCGAACCACTTTTTTGTATTCGTCATAGGTCGATAAACTTTGGCTGCCGTGTACGAGAAAGTTCTGAATCCACTTCCAGTCTTCTAGCGTTAGTGCTTGAAAGCAGTGGGTCGTTTTTACCTCTTCAAAAAGGGAGGCCTCTTTGTACCCCTCTGAAACGGCAAGGGTACAGCAGTATTGAATGAGCACATCGTAGCACAAAAGATGGGGGGTCGGATTCTCAATAGCCTTACTTTCAATGGCCTTTCTCAATGCTGAAGATTCGATGAGCTCGATGGCATGAGTGGGCACAAAGTACACTAAGCTCGTCGCTCCAGGTTGGTGGCCACTTCTACCAGCCCTTTGCATGAATCGGGCTACACCCTTTGGTCCGCCAATTTGGATGATTGCCTCTACGGGCGCAAAGTCAACCCCAAGATCCAAACTAGAAGTGCACACCACGGCTCTGAGCGATTCGTTTCTAATGGCGTTTTCTACCCATGAACGGGTTTGGCGGTCAATCGAACTGTGGTGCATGGCAATTTCGCCGGCGAACTCAGGCGCCTTTTCGAGTATCTGTTGGTACCAAATCTCACATTGACTTCTGGTGTTGGTGAAAATGAGCACGGTCTGGTGCTTGTGTATGGCCTCGATAACTTGATCGATTAGATGAATGCCTAGGTGTCCGCGCCACGGAAAGCGATCCATGGTCTTTGGAATAAGCGAGACGATCTCAATGGCTTTATCTATATCGGCGCGAAGGCTAACCCATTTCTCCTTTTGTGCACGCCTTCCTGACAGCACATCTAGCGCCAATGAATCGTCTTTTAGGGTGGCCGATATGCCCCATGTGGTAAGAGTAGACGACAGCGATCTCAACCTAGAGAGGGCCAACTCGATAAGCACACCCCTTTTGCTTCCCATCAGATCGTGCCACTCGTCGATGACCACTAATTTTAGCTGCTTTAAGCGCTCAGAATAGCCCTTCGAGGCCAGTATGAGGTGAAGACTTTCTGGGGTAGTCACTAAAATATGCGGACTGTTTTTTTGCTGCCGTTGACGCTCTTTGGCAGCTGTATCCCCATTGCGCAATGCAATCTGTAAGCCGAGCCCCATAGATTCATTGGCATAGTTTAGGGCTTGGTAAATTTCAAAAGAAAGAGCGCGCAGCGGGGTGATCCAAATTCCCTGTAAGGCTTTTTTCGAGGCCTCCGTTTGAAGTAACATTGGCAGCCCTAGGGCATAGGTTTTACCAGACCCGGTTGGAGCCATCAATAGCCCGTTCAATTGGGCGCTGACCTTGGTCCAGCACTCGAGTTGAAAGCCATGAGGAGTATACCCTTGGCTGTTCAGCCATTTTATGGAGGTCTCAGAAATGGCACTCATGATCTGATCAATGCTTCTAGGTCGCTGAGGTGATTGGCCTGTTCTACGGTCTTGTCTTTTCTCCACCTTAGAATGCGCGGAAAGCGGGTGGCGTATCCACTTTTGTGCCTTGAAGATGGGCTAATGCCCTCAAAGGCGATCTCGAAAACGAGTTCGGCATTGAGCTGGCGAACGGGTCCGAAACGGGCAATAGTATTTTTCTTAATCCATTGATTTACCTCAGCAAATTCGCTGTCGGTTAGCCCTGAATAGGCCTTTGCAAACGTGACCAGCTCGGGCTCATTTTCAGCTGACATTTGCCAAAGCCCGAAGGTGAAATCGGTGTAGAGGTTGCTCCGTCTTCCGTGCCCTCTCATCGCGTAGGTGAGAACAGCGTCTACCGTCATAGGATCGAGCTTCGACTTGAACCATTCGCCTTTTTTTCGACCCACTCTATAAGGTGAATCGAGTTTTTTTAGCATGAGACCTTCGCTACCTTTTTCTTTAGCGCGCGCCTTTTCTTCTTCAACCTTACCCCAGTGTTTAGGCATAATGCGCTCAGATAGTTGCAATAAACCCCCAAAAGAGAAGCCCTCGAGCCGATCGCGCCTTTCGCTGTAAGGCTGAGCCCGAAGGTCGACCCCTTCGTATTCGAGAAGGTCATAGGCCATGAAGACCACCGGAATTTCGGCTCTTAACTTCTCGCTGCTCTTTTTTCGACCCAACCTTTTCTGCAGGGCCGAAAAGGGTAGGGGCTTTTTATGGTCAAAGGCTAGCAGTTCGCCATCGAGCACACAAGATTTTGGTAGCAATGGTCCTAGCGATAGTAGTTCGGGAAACTGCGCGTTGATCAATTCTTCTCCGCGAGACCACAAATAAACCGACTCGTTTCGGTAAACGAGTTGCGCTCTGATGCCGTCCCATTTGTGTTCTATGGCCCATTGATTGACCTCGCCTAATGTGCTAAAGGCTCCTTCGAGTGCGTATGCCAGATAAAAGGGATACGGCTTGGCCTCTTTAGCTTCGCTATTTTCAGCGAGTACAAGCGATTCGAAACTGACTGATTGAGGGTCCCAGTCACCCATGAGCTTCAAGGCAATTTCATCGGCCTCAATTTGGGTATATTTTTCAAGGGCCTTAGTCATCAGGCGCTGGCTTACCCCCAATCGAAATCCTCCGGTAAAAAACTTATTGAAGGCGAAGCAACTCAAGTAATCGAATTGACTCCAATACCCGCACACAAAGGCTTTCTTTTGCGCTTCGTCTAGACCCTTTAAGGGTATCAGCGATTCAAGAATCTCACTCAACGAGGGCATTTCTTCTGCGAAGGTGTGACCAGTTGAGCTCACCAACAAGGCAATGGTCTCCGCCAAATCGCCAACAATGTGATAGGTTTCTTCAAACAGCCAGAGTTCAATACCGGCTACTTCGGCAGCCCATTGTCTCAGTAAGGTAGCGTTTACAGCTCGTGGAGGTCTTCTGCCAGAAAGCAGAGCAATGACCCACACCTTGTCTTTGTCTGAGGCCCGTTCAAAGTAACGCGCTAAAGCCTCTACCTTTTCGTTGGTTTTGGTGGTCTTATCAAGCACTTCAATTAAGTCGGCGAAATCTCTCATCTGTGACGTTAGGTTTCGTTGGGCTCATCTTCGAAAGGAGTGTCTGCTGTAGTTGCTCGAATTCTTTGGCTGTTTAAATACTTAGAGTAGATTTCTGTGTACCCGTGGGTACAAATGACCGATTCAGCTTGAGTGGCTTTTACTGCTGTATTCAGCTCGCTGAAGTCGCTGTGATCGCTAAGCACAAACCCGGTGTCGTAACCCCTTCTTCTTCTGGCGCCTCGTGTGGCCATCCATCCGCTTGCGGCAGCGGTTTTATAGGGTTCCCACTTCTTTAGCCACTGAGCGTCTTGGGCATTTGGAGGGGCTATAATCAGGGCGCCTCTATGTGTTTTGGGGTCTACCTCTCTTTCGAGTTTTTGATGAGACGGAAGTTTTCGAACACTATTCACGACCTCATTGTGCGCATGAATAACCGGATGCAACAGCAGGGGTCCGATGGAGTTGTCTAAATGATAGCTGAGTCGTTGGGCCTTTCCCAGTGAATAACCGAAAAGAACAGAGGTGACCCCTTGGGCGGCATTCTGTTGCCACCAATCGCGTATTTCATAAAATACCTGGTCTTGTGACGGCCATTTAAAAGCTGGAATTCCAAAGGTGCATTCGGTGATAAAAACCGAGCACTTCTGAGGCTCGAAAGGGGTGGTGTACTGATCGTTGTGAACCTTGTAGTCTCCAGAAAACACCCAGGTTTCTCCTTTGTAGGAGGCTTTTATTTGCGATGATCCTACGATATGCCCGGCCGGATGCAAAGAGAAACGCACCCCGTTTATGCTGAAGGTTTCTCCCCATTTTTTAGCGGTTACCTCAATGGCTCCGAGTCGGTGCTGCATAATGGGAACACTGTATTCGTGCGCGATATACTTTTGATGACCCCAGCGGCTGTGATCGGCATGGGCATGAGATATGATAGCCTTTTGCACGGGCTTCCACGGGTCTAAATAGACATCGGCCTTAGGGCAATATATACCCTTATCAGAAAATTCTAATAGCGGATTTTTCATAGCAGATGACTCGAAAGTCACTCACTCTAAACTACAACATTTTGACTCCCTTTTGTGAGTGAGATTACACGTATTTTGAACCTTTTGGCCTTTATGATACCTTCGCGCCCATGGAATTCGTTATTCGACCGGCTACAGAGGCCGATTCTGCATCTATTTTAGCCCTAATCAAAGACCTAGCTGTTTTTGAAAAAGCGGCCGACGAGATGGTGCTCAGCCTAGATGAATTAAAGCGCGACGGCTTTGGCCCACATCCGCTTTTTCACTGTTTTGTGGCAGAAACCCTTTCGTCAAAAGAGGTTGTAGGCATTGCGCTCACCTATTTGAGGTACTCTACCTGGAAGGGTAAGGCGCTTCATCTTGAAGACCTTATAGTGAAAGACGCCTTCAGGGGAATGGGTATAGGAAGCGCTCTTTTAGACCATGTAATTGCCTACGGGGCGTCGTTGAACGTGAGAAGAATCGGATGGGAAGTGTTGGATTGGAACACCTCGGCCATAGCCTTATATGAAAGCAAGGGCGCGCAGGTGCTCAGAAATTGGTACGTGGTGCAGCTCGATGAGCAGGGTATTGCGTTTAATGTCAAAAAAGATGATAAAAAGGGTTTTTAAGTTTG
>JAURPW010000047.1:0-11988 GCA_030836435.1 Flavobacteriaceae bacterium | reverse complement strand
TTATCCGAAGGTAGATGACGACAATACGATTATCTTGGAATACCCCGACCTTCAGGTCGTGATTCAAGCCTCCTGGAACTGGACCCATCACCGCAAAGACATGGAAGTTTACCTTAATAAGGCCTCCATTTATGCGCTAGATGCTACCCGTATGCGCTTGCTCGATTACGATTCAGGTAAAGAGCAGGTGCACGAACCTCAGTCCATTGAGGACCACCTCAAAGACCCATTTCGCTTAGTGTACGAGATGGTCCACCAAGGGAGAACTCTTGAGGCCAACTCGCTTTATGGGCTCGAAAACAATCTGATAGTCTCTAAAATTCTGGAACTTGCCAAGCGCTCTGCCGCAGAAGGCCGTACAGTAAAGTGGAATGAGGGCTAATCAAAAGTCAAAGTAGGTCTGGGCGAAAGGCTCATTCTCAAGTGTAAAGTGCCACCACTCTTTGGCGTAATTGCTAAACCCAAAATGGGTCATTAACTCAAGGAGTAATCTGCGGTTTAGCTGCTGATCTTCGCTAATTTGATCGTAATCTGTAGCCGATTGTGGACCAAAAAAATCGTAGCTACCTCCCATATCTACCTCTTGACCCGCAGAGGGCCCCTTTAGATAAATGAGCGTCAGGTCTACAGTGCTTCCCCTTGAATGACCAGAACGCTCGGCAATGTAGCCTTTAGCAAAAAGGGAGTCTTTAGGTACATCAGGGTAGTAGGCTGCTTTTGCTAGAGTGTCAGTAGGTAGTTGGGCCCAAGCTATAAAGTGATTTACGGCTCGCTGCGGACGGTATCCGTCAAAAATCTTAAGCCCCAAACCGAGGCGCATCAGTGAATCTTGAACACCCTTCAAGGCCTGCAAGGATGCTACACTCAGCACCTTTTTGGGCGATTCATAGCCCTTAACTATTCGGCCCGTAAAGTTATCAGTTGAGGCGTACCTCAACTCTAAGACCACCCCGCTAAGTACCGAATCAATAACCGCAAACCCCTCAGGATGCTGCTGAGAAAACCCCTTGCTCACCGCAAAAAGAGCCGTAATCATCCAAAAGATCGCAAGCTTTTTAATTCTCATAATCTAGTGCTTAAGCTTAGAAAAACCTGGCGGGGCAGCCCCGATTCGTAGAAACGTCCGCCAAAAGCATTGATACGTATGTTGTCGGCATAGTCGACATTGGCTAGGTTTTGAATGCCAATTGCTAGCATGCTGCGCGTCTGGCCCCATTGAATTTGGCGCGAGAGCGTAAGGTGATCTAACCACAAAGACGGCACCTTATGGGCATTGGCATCGTCGGCGAACAGGCTTCCTCTAAATAAGCGC
The DNA here is from genome assembly GCA_030836435.1 of Flavobacteriaceae bacterium. GTDB lineage: Bacteria > Bacteroidota > Bacteroidia > Flavobacteriales > Flavobacteriaceae > UBA3478. Next base: position 10,676 of record JAURPW010000047.1, on the reverse strand, counting down.
TGATACTGAAGGCTGGTCGATTTTGAAAGGGCATAGTTTAATTGCAGGCTGGCAGAATGATCCGGAACCCCAGGCAAACGGTTACCTTCGAGTTCTTGTGCTAAATCTGATTCACTGAACTGCAACTTCATGTAGGTGTAAACCAAGTCAACCTCTAGCCGCTTAAATTGTCGCCTAAAGGCAGTTTCTATTCCGTCTCTTTGGGTGCTTCCGGCGTTTCTAAAAAAACTACGTCCCGGAAAAGCCTCCAACTCGAAGGGCAGTATATCGTTGGTGGTGGTGCCCGAAAAGAACACCAACTCCCATTGGGTGTCTTGACTGTTCTGTTTAACTCCCCATTCTATCATCTGTGTACGCTGCACGTCAAGGGCTTTGTTGAATCCGACATCTCCGGTCGGACTATTGGCAAGCTCAGTAAGTGCAGGGGTCTCATACGATCTGGAGGCATTTACAAATAGAGAGGCCCGAGTGCTAATCGTGTAGGAGATTCCGAGCTGAGGGCTAAACGCATTGAGCTGTAAGGCGTCTGAAGTATCGACCGCATTAAAGAGATAGCGATCGTCTAGTCGCAGTTGATTGGAGTCGTACCTCAGGCCGAATTGAGCCAAAAAGTTTCGATTACTCATTTCGTAAATGCCGTAGGTGCCGAAGCTTGAAAAACGCTCGTCTTGATCAAGGGTTAGGGCTCCTCTTTGCCCCTGTTCATTTACATACCGTTTGCGGTTGTCTTTTTGAGCGGCCCAATCGTAGCCGAACTGCCACTGCGATTTCCATTTCGACATGGCGCTAGGTCGCAGGGTAAACGAAGCGCCCTGTCCGGCATACTGGCGATCTAAGATGACCGCCCCTCCGTCTGAGAAGGGTAAAAAACCTTCAAAATAGCGCCCAGAGTAAAATGCATACGAACTAAGCGTATGGCCCTTAACATCATGGGTAATTGAAGTTCCGATCTTGTAATGTCTTATGCTCTCACGGGCATTAAAAGCCTCATTTTGTGGTCTGGCCGCAAGTGGATCACGCTGAAAGTCTTCCAAATTTACCGCTCCAGGATCCTCGGCCAGTGGGCTATCAGTGTAGTTAAACTGCGTCACCCATTTGGTAGCCGAGCTAAGATGGCGCACATACTTGGCGTTCAGCAATGAAGTCTCAACCGCACTGTGCGCTCTGAATCCCTCTATCTGCTGGTGTGAAAGCTGCATAATCAGGCCCCCTGCTTTATCAGCAGACGGAAGGCTCAATGAATAGGTGTACTGAGATTGGCCATATGTGCCCAATCTAGCACTGAAGCGATGGGCAACCTCGTCTAAAGGATCTCGCGTATCTATACTGATGACCCCGCCCGAAGCATTTCCAAATCTGAGCGAAGAAGGGCCTCGGAGCACCGATATACGCTCAATCAGATCGAGCGGAATATTGTCGAGCTGACCCTGCCCGTCGGGAGTGGTCTCTGGAATTTGATCGACAACCAGCTTAATACCTCGAATACCAAAAGCAGCCCTAGAGCCAAAACCCCTAATTGAAATACGCAGATCTTGGGCGTAATTCGAGCTGTTCAGTGTGTTCAATCCGGGCACCTGATACAGGTACTCCTGAAGGGACTGTTGACCACCCGTGTAGGTATCCGTAAACCGCTTTAAGGTCAGTGCCGCAGTCACCCGAAGTGGATCTTGGCGCTGTCTTAAGGCTGTAATTTCAACCTCTTGCAACTGCACCTCAGCTATAGAATCGATTGTGGTCTGCTGGGAAAATGAAAGGCAAGTAGCCCCTAAAACAAGTGCGCAAAAAAGGCGTCGCGTATTCAGAGGCCTAATAATCAGCATTACACGCGGTGATAATCGCCTTTCCAATTTTTTATGCGCCCCTTAATCTCCTTAGCCGAAAGTTTATTTGCCACTGCTTCATCAACCAAAGCCAAAAACTCCTCATCTGGCGCAAAGCGCAGGGCAATTATTTGCGAAAGTCGAAGCGCTGAAGGCAGCGGCTTTTGTGCAAGCAGAAAATACCTAAAGTTCTCCTCTGCTCGAATAGCCCTGTCTTGAGCTTTTAAGGCGAATGTTCTGGTGAACCACATAAAAAGTAAAAAAATGGGGCCAATAAGCACCAAAAGTGAGGCAAGGTAGTAGTTGTCTGAAGGAGCTTTGGCCCAGTAATTCAACGATCCGCCGATAAACAAGGCAATAAGGCCAAATAAAGCTCCGTGGAAGCCTTTAACTAGGCGCGTATGATTCTTAAAATTCTGTGTTTGAGCCATGAGTCTGATAAGTTTAGGATATCTTGCTACAGCCAAATTAAGGCTAATTTTAATCACCCCCTAAATTCAACCTAATGCTGTTACGCTCTGTTTTACCTGCCCTATTACTCTTGGTATTTTCAACCGCTAATGCCCAATTAAGTGCGAACGAAAAAGAACTGGTCGAGTTGCGCACCTATGAAGTAAAGACGGGTGCAAAAATGAATGTCTTGGTCGAGTACCTCGATCAAGTGCTAGCCCCTACGCTAAAAGAAAAGGGAGCCCGAGAGGTCGCCCTCTTTAAAGAAGTCGGAGATGCAGAGCCGCGCAAGCTCTACCTGATGATTGCGCACAGTGACAGCCAGAGCTTTCTAAAAAGTCAAGAACTTCACAAAGACCCCGACTATACGAAGCGCGCAAGCACCTATAACGCTGTTGGCATCGAAAACACTCTGTACAACCGAATAGAGTCCATGCTTTTGCTGTCGTTCGATCGTTTGCCTCAGATGGATGCCCTAAAGAAATCTTCTACGCTATTTGAACTGCGCACCTACGAGAGCTACAGCGAAGACGCCAATCGAAGAAAGATTGACATGTTCAATGACGAAGAGCTAGATCTATTCTATGAGGTGGGTTTACACCCTGTTTTTTTCGGAGAACAGATCATAGGTGCTCAAAGACCTAGCCTGACATACATGATTCAGTTTGAAGACATGAAAGAGCACGATGCGAATTGGAGAAAATTTATTGACTCCGAAAAATGGAAAGTGATGTCGTCTAAAGAGAAATACGCCGATACGGCCACTAAGATTCACAAGATATTCTTGAATCGCATCTTTTAACCAACGGCTTACACCAAAATAAAAGGGCCGCCCAATGGGCGGCCCTTTTATTTCTAAAGTAATTGAGATTACATGGCAGGCTGAATCTTAACTTCTGCCTTTCCGTATTCCCAGCGCACCTCTAACCTATCGGGCTTAATCTCATACACCAAACGCTCTTCGAAAGAGGCACCTTGGCCGGCATAAGCATTTACGCGCAATTGATCTTGAGTGGAATCGTAATTGAAGGCTCCCCACTGATCTGCCACTTTGTTAAAGATGAACGTAGACTGGTACTCGTTAGGAATGATAAAGAAGCTGTACGTGCCGGCTGGCAAGCGCTTTCCTTCGATAATGATATCCTTTTCGGTAGTAAACTTGGTGGCCTCATTGGCACCGGCACGCCAAACTTGACCCATGGGTACGAGATCTCCCCAAATCACTCGACCCTTAACTGCGGGCGCCGAGTACTGAATGGTAATACTGCTTCCGCCAGCCTCTCCTTTGGCCACTTGGGCAGGGCTAGCCTTTTCTTGAGCGAATGTAAAGGCCGATACGAAGGCCAGTGCAAGCGCTACTACTAGATTTCTTTTTCTCATGATATACTTTTTTAGTGGATTGAATTTACGCATAAATCAGCTGCTTTCGTGACCTATGTTACAAAGTGGGCGTTAAGTAATTGGTAACTTTGTCTACAAATTATAAGAATATGCCGACTGTTAAACTGACTACCCAGCAATTCAAAGACGATATCTTCGATTATACGCAAGAAAAAGAATGGAAATACAAGGGCTCAAAGCCCGCCATCATCGATTTCTATGCCGACTGGTGTGGACCGTGTAAAATGGTCGCTCCCATACTTGAAGAACTCAGCAACGAGAACCCTGAGATTGTGATCTACAAGGTTGACACCGAGGTCGAACAAGAACTTTCTGCCGTTTTTCAGATCAGAAGTATTCCCAGCATTCTGTTTATTCCAAAAGATAACCGTCAGCCGATGATGCAACCCGGAGCACTGCCTAAGCACGCACTCCAGGAAATCATCGACAAGGAGTTAGTTCAAACGGTTTAAAGCGATGCTGAGGCCTTTATTAGCAGGTCTCTTGTCGCCTTTATACCTTCGATTTCTGATAGTCTGCTGCCTTCGTATTCTACACCGATAAATCCGTCGTAACCATACGATTTGGCGATTTGAAGCATGCGGCTGTAGTCGATAAAGGTTTCGTCTCCGTTTTCATCGAAATCATTAGACTTGGCACTTAACGCCATCGCCTTGGGCATCATTTCTTCAACACCCTGGTAGATGTCGTAAACCTCAGTGCAGCTTCCGTCAAAGACAGATCCGTATCCCTCTTCGGCCACGCAGAAGTTTCCGAAGTCAGGAAGCGTTCCGCAATTCGGTGCGTTGACCCCATTGATCACTCCCATAAGAGCAGCTGCATTTGAGCTGATGCGGCCGTGATTTTCAACCAGCACGTTGATTCCCTTTGGTGCTGCATAAGCCGAAAGGGCAGATAGGCTTTCGATAGAATTAGATGTCCACAATTCAGGGTCTTTCTCTCCATATAGATTAAGGCGCACGGCAGAGCATCCCATGTCTGCAGCGGCGTCTATCCACAGTTTGTGGTTTTCAATAGCCTCTGCACGAGACGTTGCATCTGAGGTAGATAGGCTGCCCTCTCCATCGATCATGATGAGCACATTTTGTAACCCGAATTGTGCAGCAAGCTCGTTGTTCTTTTCAACAAATGCCGCTACAGCCGCCTTTTTGTCTTCTGCACGCACCACATCGGTGTAGAGTTGATTTACATATTCTAATCCTTGAAAGCCCATTTCGTGTGCTTTCTCGGCGAAATCATAAGGCGACATTTCACCCGATCTTATGGCGCGATGCAGCGACCACTGTGCCAATGATAGCTTAACCGAACTTTCGGTTTCTGCGCTAGCTGCAGGTTCAGCCTGTTGCTTAGGCGCTTGATTGCAACTTACAATTGCTAATGCTGCAAGTAGCGAAAAAATGTATCTAGTCGTTACTGTTTTCATAGGTTAAATTTAAGTGAGTAAAAAAGTACAGAATAATTCAAAGCGCTCGCGAAAGCAGCCCCAAAAATTCAATGAAGGCCGTTGAGTCGGCCACTCGGTAATGGGCTGCGGTTGGTTTATTGCCGACCTTAATAGTAACTGTCGAAGCAGGCAGATAGGTAAACATGTCTTCATCGGTCACATCATCGCCAACGGCCAAAACAAAATCAAAGGCCTCTGTGTTGTAGCGCTCAACTGCCGCGGTCCCTTTGTTCACGCTGCTGCTGACCACCTCAATAATTTTGTCTCCATTCATCAGGTGCACCTCATTAGAGATCATGCTTGCTAAGATTGTTTTCAACTCTTCAGACTTGACGATTCCCAATTCAGGATCGGTTTTTCGGTAGTGCCACACCAAGGCATTTTTCTTGATCTCAACAAAGGTTCCGGGCGTGTTGTCTGCAAACTGTTGCATGACGGGCAGTATGTGAGAAATCCAGTCGTCGCTGCTCAGATTTTTCTCTTTCCAAGCTGAGCTGCCCTTCTCCCTGGTCAAGTGCCCGTGCTCTGCAATCAGATCGATCTCAAAGTGTCCGAAGTGTTTTTCTAAAAAATCTGGGGGTCTACCGCTGATAATCGCCACGTGATTTAAAGGGTCTTGGCTTAGTCGTTCAAGGGCGTCTAACACCTCATCGCTTGGCAACGCCTTTTGATGGTTGACGTGAAAGCCAGTTAGGGTGCCGTCGTAATCAAGCAGCAGCAGGCGTCTTGTAGCTGATTTGTAGGAGCTAATGAGCTGCTCTTTCTCTTTGGCCCGAATGCGAATGGTCTGCTCTTCAGGTTCGCTTTCTGCGATCTGATAAAGCTCGTCGACGAAGCGTTTCGACCAAGCGTGAATGTCGTACCGCCTTATACGCTCTCGCATAGGTTGATTGCGCTCAACCTGCTCTTCTTCGCTCATTTTCAGTGCCTCATAGAGAGTATCTGAGAGGGCATAGGTGTCGAACGGATTCACCAATAGCGCGTGATGGAGCTCTTTAGAGGCTCCGGCTAGTTCACTCAAAATCAACACCCCTTTGGCGTCTAGTTTGGTTGCCAAAAATTCTTTGGCTACCAAGTTCATTCCGTCGCGCAACGGAGTCACCATGGCCACCTCGCAGCCCTTGTAAAGGTCTATGAGGTCTTCAAAATCAAAAGACCTGTAATAGTACCAAATAGGCGTCCAATTCACCGTTGAATACAGGCCGTTTACACGCCCAATACTCTCGTCTGTCTTTTTCTTTAACGCCTTGTAATGAGACACTTCTGATCGCGAAGGCACAATAACCATAACCAGGCGCACTTTTTCATGAAACTCCGGATAACGCTCCAGAAACAACTCAAAGGCCTCGATTCGGTTCAAAATGCCCTTGGTGTAATCGAGCCTATCAATCGACAAGACGAGTTTTCCGTCGGTTTGGGCGCGATGCGATGCGAACTGTTTTCTCAGCTCTGAGAAATCACTCGGATGAATTTCATCGTGAGCCTTTGAGACCGATTCGAACTTCTCAAAATCAATACCCATTGGAAAGGTGTTTACAATCACCTCTCTCCCTTTGTTCATGATGGCATTAAAGTTCACCTCTAGGTGCAGTATGCGCTTAACCGAACTCACGAAGTGACGTTGATAGTCGTAGGTGTGAAATCCAATTAAATCGGCTCCCATAAGCCCTCTTAAAATTTCTTGGCGTTTCGGAAAGATTCTAAAAATCTCGTACGACGGAAACGGAATGTGCAAGAAGAATCCTATAGTTACATCGGGAATCTTCTGGCGGATGAGATCAGGCAATAGCAGCAACTGATAATCGTGCACCCAAATGGTATCGCCCGGTGAGACCTCGGCGGCCACGGCCTCTGCAAACTGCTCGTTCACCTGTTGATAGGCTTGCCACTGCTGCTGGTCAAAAACTACATTTTGCTTAAAGTAATGAAAGAGAGGCCAGATCGATTTATTAGACAGCCCCAGGTAAAAGTCTTCAACTTGAGCCTGATCGAGATGCACCGCTTTAAAACGCAATTCACTGAGTGCCGCGTCAGTCTCCTTCAGCTGTGCAGAGCTCAATTCTTCTTTAGTCAAACCCGGCCAACCTATCCACAAGGCATTGCCGTTTTGGTGAACGCTATTCAAACCTGTTGCCAATCCTCCACTAGTGGGGGTAAAAACTAGCGATTGTTCATTTTTTTCAACTTTTAGCGGCAATCGGTTCGAAACAATGACAATTTTCTTCAACTTGTGGGGGGCTCTTTTAAAAGGTTAGTTTATGCGGACAGACAATTTACATTACGGAATCATTGGAAATGGAGCCTCAGGAGCATTGGTATCAAAAGACGCCTCTGTAGACTGGTTGTGCCTTCCGCACTTTGCATCGCCTTCTGTTTTTGCTAAGATTCTAGACAAAAAAGGGGGGCATCTCGGCCTGACTTCTGTAGCTAATGCCGTAACGCATCAATCGTACCTTGAAAATACGAATATTTTAAAGACCGTCTTCGAGAGCGAAGAAGGATCGTTCGAGGTACTCGACTTCATGCCCAGGTACCAAAAGGTAAATGGCCGGTATTACAATCCGCCTGAGCTTACCCGAATCATTAAACCCCTAACCGGTCGTTCAGCCATAGCTATTGACTATCAACCGGCCTTAGAATACGCCAAAGGCACCACCGAAACCCACATAAAAGGTTCGCATCTGATCAGCATTTCTGAAGACGAGACGCATTACGACACGCTGTTTTTCTATTCGAACATACCCTACACCAAGGTGCTTGAGGGCGGCAGTTTTGTGCTCACAGAAACCGTATTCATAACCCTTTCATACTGCGAAAAACTTGAGCTACCCTCGGTAGAAAAGGCTTGGTACGATTTCGATCTCACCAAGGCCTATTGGCTAAATTGGGTTCAGCGCACCAAAGCCTATCCGCTTTATAAACAACAAATTGAGCGCAGCGCCCTTACGCTCAAACTGCTTTCGTACGACAAGACTGGAGCTATCATCGCCGCACTGACCACCTCGTTGCCCGAGACCATAGGTGAGGTAAGAAATTGGGACTACCGCTTTTGCTGGATACGCGACTCTTCTATGGTGATCAAGGTGCTCTCTCAACTCGGGCATCGCCAAGTGGTCAAGCGCTTCATCGATTACATCATTGACCTCATACCTGAAAAAGACGAAAAGCTGCAAATCATGTATGGCATTGGCGGAGAGCGCACACTCACCGAAGAAACCTTAGATCACCTTGAGGGCTACCACGGCTCAAAACCCGTGAGAATCGGAAACGACGCCTACCGTCAGAAACAAAACGATATCTACGGCATTCTGATCGATGCTATTTATGTAGAACTCAACAACTACAGCCTAGATTACGAGCGAAAAGAAGAACTCTGGGAGGTGGTAAAAAACATTGTATGGATCGTCTCACACAATTGGGAGCAGCCAGACAAAGGCATTTGGGAATTCAGAGGAGAAGACAAGCACTTCACCTTTTCAAAGGTGCTCTGCTGGGTAGCTATTGATCGCGCCATTAAGATTGCCCAACTGCTGGGCAAAGAAAAACCCAAGTGGGTTGAAACCAGGCAGCGCATTAAAACCCAGATTGAAGAAAGGGCCTGGAACGAAGAAGTTCAAGCCTACACCCAGTATTACGGATCGAAATCCTTAGACGCCTCGGTTCTGCTCATGGAGCAATACGACTTTATTCGGGCAGATGATCCGCGATTCGTGGCAACGGTTAAGGCTACTGAAAAAGAGCTGCTTCGCGACGGACTGATGTACCGCTACAAAAATGAAGACGATTTCGGAGAGCCCTCTTCATCCTTTACGATTTGCACCTTTTGGTTTATTCGAAGTTTGGTCAAAATTGGAGAGGTAGACAAAGCAAAGGCACTTTTTGACCGCCTTCTATCTCACGCCAATCACCTGGGGTTATTCAGTGAAGACATTGATTTTGAGTCTAAACGGCTATTGGGAAATTTTCCTCAGGCCTATTCCCATTTAGCGCTTATAGATACCGCCATTCAATTCAACGAAACATCGAGCAAGGCTCCGCACTGATTGAGGTATTCGAGCTCGGCTAACTTTGCGCTAAACTTGGCCTGAACGCCCGTGAGTTCAGCGTTGAGCAAATTGATTTGTGCCTGCCTCAGTTCAATAGAAGTAATCTGACCTAGGTCAAATTGATTTTTAGAGCGCTCAAAATTATCACTAGCGGTTACTACATTTTCTTGCTGTAAACGGTAAACCTCGACCGCATTGCGGTAGGCTCCTTCGGCGTTGAGCAGATCTCTGAGCACCTCTTGCTCAATTTGTTTTTCTTGCAACTCAGTTGAGGCTAGGGCTATCTTGGCGTTTTTGATGCCCACCTGCTGACTGCCTTGGTTGAATAAGTTCCAGCTCAAGGTGGCTCCGGCCGATAACCCAACTACTTGGCTTGACGCTACGAACCCTGTTGGCGGAAAAACACCCTCGCTGTATCCGTACCCAGAATTAACCGCCAATGATGGAAGCAGTGTAGACCGCTGCGCCTTTAGGGTCAGCGTATTGATCTTTTCATTCGAGCGCACTTGAAGAAGACGCACATTTTTTGCAGTGTATTCTTTGCGCTTTTCTAAAAGTACCTCGTCGTCTACAAAGCGCACTAGAGGATTCACGGTGAAATCGGTCTCTAAATCTCTGGCCAAAATCACGTTTAAATTGCGTTTGGCATTAGTGAGCGCTTGTCGCTGCTGAATCAGGTTGATGCTGTCGGTGTTGAGATCAACGCGGGCATTTAAAAGGTCTAATCGCGTAGATGACCCAAACTCAAAGCGCTTGTCGGCGCGTTCGAGCCTGCGCTTCGAATTCTCATAGGTTTGCTCTAAAATGAGCACCCCCTCTTCAAGGCGTGCCACCTCGTAGTAGGCCGAAAAAAGCTGGATCAGGGTCTGCTCGATGGTCTGGCGTACACCTAGTTTAGACAACTCGTACTGCTCCTTTAATCGTTTAAAGTTATAGAGGCGACCCATTCCGTCGAACAAGGTAAAATTCATGTTTACCGAGGCGTTGTAGCGCGTGGTCTCTGCTCCGTCTACGGTACGTGTTTGACCGTCTTGAAAGGTGGCCTCTTGGTCGTCAATGGCGATATTGGCGCCCGTGGTTGCCGTCACTGAGGGCAAAAATCTAGAGTTCAGAATCGAGGCGTTATTCTTTGCCTGTGCTTGATCATTTTTGGATACTAAAATGCCAAAATTGTTTTCTAAAGCCATGTTCATCGCCTCTTCGGGTTGCAAGACTTCTTGCGCGCTAAGTGCCGCGGAGAAGGAGACTAGAAAAATAAATATATACCTATTCATGAGTGTTTTGTTGTTCTTTTACTGCGCGTTCGACTGATCTGCGATCAGGCATTACACCGGTTCTGAGCCAAACCACATAGATCTTCACCGTGTTGCTGAACGTCAGAAATAGCGGGAGCATGATAAGTGTCAAGACGGTTGCATACCCTATGCCGTAGGCAATTGATACGGCCATCGGCTTTAAAAATTGAGCCTGTCTGCTTTTCTCTAAGAGAAAGTGGGCCAATCCGTCTATGGTGGT
>JAURPW010000006.1:0-4374 GCA_030836435.1 Flavobacteriaceae bacterium | reverse complement strand
ATACGCATTACTCCAAGAGAAGGGCTATCAACTATTTGGTGTGAGTGAAGATAGCCCAAAGAAGCAGTTGGCCTTTAAAGAAAAGTATGAATTTCAATATCCGCTGCTTGCTGATACAGAGCACCAGTTAATCAAGGGATACGGTGTTTGGGGTCCAAAAAAGTTTATGGGCAAAGAATACGACGGATTACACCGAACCACCTTTGTAGTCAATGAAGAGGGGTTTGTTACCCACGTTGTTGAGAAGGTGAATACAAAAGATCATGCTAACCAACTACTGGAGCTGATTGGGTAGAATATTTTTGTACGGAAAGAAATCTTCAGAGACCTGGGTGTCTTTAAAGAGATTTTTCTCCTTGATCAGTTCAGCTATTCCATCTGGAAGCATCTGTTCCCACCCTTCGGTTTCACTCGCGATCATCTGAAGTACCTCCCTTGAATAAATAGAAAGGTAAGTTTCATCGTAGTCTTCGATGTCCTTGACCTTCTGGTTATGCTTGAAGAATTTGTACAAATCCTTCATCTGCTCGCTTACTATGAGGTTGTCGCTGTTTATGATTTCTCCGGTATTCGGATCTTTCATAGGGTAGAGGTAGACCTGTACATTCTTGAAAAACAGTTTTCCGAAAGCCTCTAAGATTCCACCGCTTAAATGGCGATAGTACTTTTCGTCGAATATGTCCACTAAGCTATTGACCCCCATACTAAGGGCGATTTTGCTTTTGGTGTACTTGTCGAAATACTCGACGAGCTTATAGTATTCTTTAAACTTAGAGATCATTACGATATGACCCAAAGAACCCAATAGATCTACACGGGCAAGAAAGTCATTTTCGTCTATGTCACCATGCGCCTTCAAATTCTCTAAGGTGATTTCAAATATGACCTCGGCATTCGATTTGGTGACTTTTGTCGTGTTGCAAAACAACTGCTGCGACTTATCGAGCATGTCGATGTTGATTTTGGTAACCGGACGAAAACTTCCTCTGAGAGCCAAAATATTCTTCTTGTAGAGCAAGGCTGCTGGCAATAAATTGTTGCCATCAGGACCGAACATAACCGCCTCGGTCATGTCGTTCTTAATGAGCTGGAGGCTCATTAATCGGTTGTCTACTTCTTTAAAATGAGGCCCCGAGAAATTAATCATATCAATTTCTAAGGTGTCTTTATCGATGTGATCGTATAGGTATCGGAGTAATTTTTTGGGCTCATGGTACTTATAGAATGCCCCATAAATTAAGTTTACACCAACGATACCGCAGGTTTCTTGCTGAAGGCGTGCTTCGGTTTGTTTAAACCGCACGTGTAAAACGATGCGGTTGTACTCTTTTTGGTCGGGCTCTAATTGAAACTGAATGCCCAGCCATCCGTGTCCCTTGAAACGCTTAGAGAAATCAATCGTTGCAACGGTATTGGCATAGGTAAAGAAGCGGTATTCGGGATTGGTTGAACGATCAATGCGCTCTTCTAATAAATTGGTCTCGTGATCGAGCATTTTATTCAATCTCGATTCGGTAACGTAACGACCATCTTCTTCGCGACCATATACCGCATCGCTAAATGACTTGTCGTAGGCGCTCATGGCCTTGGCTATTGTACCTGATGCTCCTCCGGCTCTAAAAAAATGTCGAGCGGTCTCTTGACCCGCTCCAATCTCGGCGAATGAACCGTAGATGTTTTTATTCAGGTTTATGCGAAGGGTTTTGTCCTGTATAGAGGGTACTACTTCGTATTCATTTTCTCTAAAAACAATTTTACTCATAGGTGCACTTCTAATACAGGTACAAAGGTAAGTGTTATGAGCCCTTAAGTCTCAGCAAAACACCTATTTTTAACCTAGAAATGAACTTAGCATTAACCTTTTTGGGCACAGGAACTTCTCAGGGAATTCCGGTTATCGGAAGCGACCATCCTGTCTGTAAAAGCCGTGATCCAAGAGATCAAAGGCTTAGAAGTTCAGTGCTTCTCACATGGCCGAAGGGTAAGCTGATCATTGATTGCGGTCCAGACTTTAGACAACAGTTGCTGCGCAACCCCATTGAGCGGCTAGATGCGGTTCTTATTACGCATGAACACGCCGATCACACTATGGGGCTAGACGATATACGCCCTTTCTTTTTTAAGCAAGGAGATATTCATTTTTACGCCACTTCACGCGTTTTTAGTGCCTTAGCTAAACGATTCGATTACATTTTTGATCAATCGTTCAGCTACCCTGGGATACCTGAGATAACCGAACACATCATTCATAAAAATCAACCCTTTCAGGTGAATGACCTTTCTATTTTACCCGTTGAGGTAGATCACGCAGGAATGCCTGTAACCGGTTTTAGATTTGGAGACTTGGCCTATGTGACCGATATTAAAACGATCAGTAAAGAACAAATGTCGCTGCTCATGAATTGTAAGGTTTTGGTGATTAATGCCCTTAGGGAGGAGCCTCATCATTCACACCTTTCGTTGAACGAGGCCATAGAACTTTCACGTGCCTTAAATGCTGAGAGCACCTATTTTACGCATATCAGTCACACCTTAGGTTTTCATGAAGAGGTTCAGCGAAGGCTTCCTCAGGACATGTACTTGGCCTATGATCAATTAACCATTACCCTTTAGCCACACTATAGCTATGCTCAAACGTTCGATATTTACCTATTTATTTGTTTTCACCGCCTTAATCTTGTTGTATCAATTAGTTAATTCTAACCGAACATTTACGGCCTTAATAGCCAAGACGCAGCAGCAAGAGCGGGAGATTACAGCATTAAATCGAACTATAGATTCGTTGCAGTTGCGGTTGCAGGACGAGCCTTAAAGTTGGAGCAGAAAGTGCACTAAGTCTTTAAAGTTGTCATAGGAGACCGTGTGTCCTGAGGGGTATTCATGCCACGTGACATCTAACCCCTGTTCTTTTAAGAAATGCACTGACTCTAAAGCCCAACTAAAGGGGATGATGGCGTCTTCTCTTCCGTGCGACAGAAAAAAGCGTGTGCGTGTTGAATAGGAGGTGGAATCTAAAACAAGATCTTTATTTAGGTAGCCACTTAATCCGACAACTGCATTGAAAAAGTTAGGATGGTTCAGTGCAAGAGCCAAACTTAAAATGCTTCCTTGGCTGAAGCCCATTACCGCTAAATCGGTTAAGTGGTAAGCGCTCCTAAGTTCTTCAATGCTTGATTTAATCTGCTCTAATGAGCTTCGAGCCTGATCTAGATCGTTAAACTTATTCTGATCCTCGTCGAAGTGTATGGCGTACCAAGCAAACTGCTCAGCAGTTAACGAATAAGGCCCTTGAAAAGAAAAAATATGTAAGTCAGACGGTAAATGTGAAGCAAATTGAAAGAGATCTTGAGCTGAGCTGCCGTAACCGTGAATTAAGAATAAAGCCTTACTACTCGGCTCTTTTGGCACGCGGTAGAGGTGTTCTAACGACATAAATTAGGGGGTTGAGGACAGCACTAATTGATTGTTGGCAAAAATGCCGATGCCACGGTGGGAAAATGAAATTCCGTGAAACAATTGCGTTTGGGCTTCTTTTTCGATTACCGTATGTTCTAAGGGCTTGTAAAAAGACAAATGCGCTCGACTGTGCTCTTTTATCTCTGCCTGGTCTAATCCGTAGATCGGATAGGCTCTTTTTAATAGTTCGGCAGCTTCATCAGCGCCGTAAATGGTGCATAGGGCCGGAAAGAGCGCAGACAGCGTTCTACTGCCAAAAGAAGCCTCCGAAAATTCAGTGTCTTTTTCTTCTACTGAAACGTTCTGGTGATCGGCCGTTATGTAATCAATCACACCTGATTTGACTGCCTCAATGAGTGCCTCTCTGGTAGCCGAATCGGTTAATCCGGGTAGTGTTTTATAACGCGAATCAAAAGATTGAAGCCTTTCTTCGTCGAAGTAGAGTAGGCCTACACCAACGCTACAGCTCAAATCAAGACCTTCCTTTTTGGCTTGTTCTATATGTGTTAGAGAAATGCGGCTCGAAATGCCTGAAAGGTGCAGCTTTCCTCCGGTATAGCGCAAAAGAGAAATGCATTGTTGAACGGCAAGTTCTTCGCTTAATTCGGGTATGGCCTTAAGCCCTAAGGTGCTATTCGCAATACTTTCTCGAACCTGACCGCCTTTACTCAGAGAGGGGTCTTGACAGAAGACCGCAAGTCGTCCGCCGAAATTCTGGCTGTACTGAAGGGCTAGCTTCATTAAGTTTGGCTCGAGTAAGGGTCTTTTATAGTCGTAAAAGGCTAGTGCTCCTTGATCGAACAGATCGAACAGCTCAGCAAGTTCTTCTCCTTTATTTTTATGTGTTAACGAGCCAAATGGATGCAAAGAAACAGGATGACTTTCAAAGCCTTTGTAAAAGGATAAGGCGCTTCCATT
>JAURPW010000046.1:0-25110 GCA_030836435.1 Flavobacteriaceae bacterium | reverse complement strand
GAACCGGAATGAACATATTGAACCCAGCACTTACCATTAGAGCCTTTTTGTTCTTTGCTTATCCGACATGGATGAGTGGCGACAAGGTTTGGGTTCACGGGGCGGTTGACGGGGTGACCAAGGCTAACACCACAGATGCTATTTCGGGTGAGACTATTCTGGGGTATTTGGCTCAAAACAAAACCGATGAAATGACCTACTCGTTGAGCGAGATGTTTTACGGGTTTATTCCGGGATCGGTCGGTGAGACTTCTACCTTTCTCATTTTATTGGGCGGATTATTTTTGGTTTTCACCAAAATCGCCAGCTGGCGCATTATGTTGAGTGCCGTGTTGGGCGCTCTGGCTATGGGCCTTATGTTTAACGCAGTGATTGATTTCGGCTGGATACAATCCTATTCGAAGTTCTACAGCCTTATGGCCTTTGATTTTTGGAAACACCTTATCGTAGGCGGCTTGGCCTTCGGAATTGTCTATATGGCCACCGATCCTGTAACTAGCTCGCAAACCAACCGCGGTAAATGGATATACGGTTTTCTGATCGGTTTTATATCGGTGATGATCCGTGTGTTTAATCCCGGTTATCCAGAAGGTGTTTTCTTGGCCATCTTATTGATGAATGTTTTTGCACCTACCATCGACCATTATGTGGTTCAGGCCAATGTGAAGCGCAGATTAAAGCGCGCTCAGCATGCAAAGATTTATCCGGCGAATGAGCCCGCAACCCTTGAAACACAAACCGTTTAATTTAAGCGCTCAGCGAAATGGCAATAAATACCGATAAAAATACGTACACCGTAGTATTCGCAGTAGTGATGGTTTCTGTAGTGGGTTCGATTTTGGCCTACTTAGCCACTGGTTTGAAAGACCGAATTACTGAAAATCAACGCTTTGAAAAGCAGCAGAACATTCTGTACGCTATGGGGGTTCACAACAACGAAGACGATTCAAGCGTGAATTTTATACCGACCACTGAAGTTGGCCAGCGCTTTGATGAGCTCATTAAGGGTCAATACATTATCCAAGAAGGTAAGGCTGTTGCTGCAGAAAATGCCTACATGATCGACCTCAAGAAAGAGATCGATCTGATCAAATCAGGCAAGCCCGGCAAGTTGCCACTCTTTGTCGGAGAACGTGACGGAAGCACCTACTACATTTTTCCGATGTACGGAAAGGGCCTTTGGGACGCCATCTGGGGCTATATGTCTGTAGACGAATCGCTCACCATAACAGGTGTTTATTTCGATCACAAAGGCGAGACCCCTGGTTTGGGAGCCAACATCAAGATGCGCTTCTTCATGGATGATTTTATCGGAGAGTCTATTATTTCTGATTCAGGATACCGCGCTATCGAAGTGGTTAAAGGAAATAACGATCCATTAAATTCCGATAAATTGGATGCGCAGGTAGATGCACTAGCAGGTGCCACCATTACCGGAAACGGGGTAAGTGCCATGATCAAAGAGAGCATCCGTCTATATGAACCTTATTTCGAATCTGTTCGAGCTGTTAATTAAATCGTAAGTCATGCCCTTACTATCAAAAAAAGAAACCAAGTTAATCCTTGATCCCTTAGCAGATAATAACCCGATCACTATTCAGGTTCTCGGGATTTGTTCTGCACTGGCTATCACAGCTGAACTCAAAGCCTCTGTGGTAATGGCCGTTTCGGTCTTATTCGTTCTTGGTGTTGGAAACGTGGTGATTTCGCTTATGCGAAATGTGATTCCATCAAAGATCCGCATCATTGTTCAGCTCATCGTAGTGGCTACCTTGGTTATTGTGGTCGACCAGACCTTAAAGGCCTTTGCTTATGAGCTGAGTAAAACGCTATCTGTCTTTGTAGGCCTTATCATTACCAACTGTATCATCATGGGTCGCTTTGAGGCTTTTGCCTTGGGTAACGGGCCGTGGAGATCATTTCTAGACGGTATTGGAAACGCCTTAGGATACGGGGTTATCTTGGTAATCGTTGGGTTTTTCAGAGAGTTATTGGGTTCGGGTACACTCTTCGGAATTCCCGTACTCGGAGATCCGATTGCCAAAACAGGGCTTTATGCCTTTGGCTATGAAAACAACGGATTTATGATCATACCTCCAGCCGCGCTAATTGTAGTTGGGGTTTTAATTTGGGTTCAGCGCGCGAAGAATCCGGCATTAATTGAAGAAGCTTAATCGTATAGAGATGTTAGAGCATTTAGAATTATTTTTCAAGTCTATTTTTATTGACAACATGGTTTTTGCGGTCTTTTTAGGAATGTGTTCCTATTTAGCCGTTTCGAAAAAGGTGGCCACCGCTGTCGGACTGGGTGCAGCCGTAATCTTCGTGCTTGCCGTGACCGTTCCCCTTAACTGGCTATTGGATCAGTACATTCTTCAGCCCGGAGCCCTCACCTGGTTAGGTGCCGAATATGCCGATTACGACTTGAGTTTCTTATCGTTCATTCTATTCATCGCCACCATTGCTACTATGGTGCAGCTTGTTGAGATCGTGGTGGAGAAATTTTCTCCCTCACTGTATAACTCTTTGGGTATTTTCTTGCCGCTAATTGCTGTGAACTGCGCCATTTTGGGAGGTTCGTTATTCATGCAGGCCCGAGAAATACCTTCGCTAGATCTGGCCTTTAACTACGGTTTGAGTTCGGGCATTGGGTGGTTTCTGGCCATATTGGCTATTGCTGCCATTCGCGAGAAGATTCGCTATTCGGCCGTTCCGGCTCCATTGAGAGGCCTTGGAATCACTTTTATTATCACCGGATTAATGGGTATAGGCTTTCAGAGCTTTGGCGGAATGTTAACAGGAGATAATGAGCCGCCTGCCGCCGTCGAAGAGGCCGTGGTGAAGACCGAAGAATCACCTGAAGAAACTAAAGAGTTAGAAGAACCGCAAGACCAGCAAGAAGAGGTAATCGCGGGTATTAATTAATAATTGCTAAAAGAAGAATTGATATGGTTTTAGCTGCTATCGGAAGTACAATGCTCATTACCGTTGCTGCCTTTTTGGTGCTCACTCTGCTTCTAGTGGGGTTACTGCTTTACACCAAAGAAAAGCTTTCGCCCTCGGGCCCGGTAACCATTACTATTAATGGCGAGCGAAAAATTGAGGTGCCTTCTGGTAGCTCTTTGCTTTCAACTCTAGGAAATCAAAAGGTGTTTTTGCCTTCTGCCTGTGGCGGCGGTGGAACCTGCATTCAGTGCGAGTGTCACGTGCTCTCAGGAGGCGGTGAGGCTTTACCTACGGAGACTCCACACTTTTCGAAGAAAGAGCTGCTCTCAGGGGCGCGCCTAGCTTGTCAAGTAAAGGTTAAGCAAGACATGGAGATCGAGATCCCAGAGGAGGTCTTCGGTATCAAGAAGTGGCAAGGAAAGGTTGTGCGCAACTACAATGTGGCCTCTTTCATCAAAGAGTTTGTGGTGGAGATTCCTGAAGACATGAACTACAAGGCCGGAGGCTATATTCAAATTGAGATTCCCGCTTGCGAGGTGAAGTATGCCGACATGGATATTACGGCCCACCCCGAAGAACACGACGATCCGAAGAAGTTTCAAAACGAGTGGGATAAGTTTAAGCTTTGGCCATTAGTTATGAAAAATCCAGAGCTCGTTGAGCGTGCCTACTCTATGGCCTCTTTTCCGGCAGAAGGAAGAGAGATCATGCTCAATGTGCGTATTGCGACTCCCCCTTTTGATCGCAAAAAGAACGATTGGGCAGACGTTAATCCTGGGGTAGCATCTTCTTATATTTTCAGTCTAAAGGCAGGTGACCCGGTGACCATTTCAGGCCCGTTCGGCGAATTCTTCATCAATGAATCAGAGGCCGAGATGCTTTATGTGGGTGGTGGTGCCGGAATGGCTCCAATGCGCTCTCACCTTTATCATTTGTTCAAGACCCTTAGAACTAACCGCAAAGTGACCTATTGGTACGGTGGGCGCTCTAAGCGCGAGCTCTTCTACATCGATCACTTCAAGAAGTTAGAGGCCGAGTTTCCAAATTTCAAATTCTACATGGCCCTTTCGGAGCCCCTAGAAGAAGACAACTGGAAGGTTAAGAAAGACATCAATGACACTGAAGGCGATGGTTTTGTCGGATTTATTCACAACTGTGTCATTGATCAGTACCTAAAGCATCACGAGACTCCTGAAGACATCGAGCTGTATTTCTGTGGTCCTCCACTCATGAACCAGGCCGTTCAGAAAATGGGTGAAGACTTCGGAATACCCGATGAAAATATTCGCTTCGACGATTTCGGAGGGTAATAATCAAACCGCTGCCTTGCAGCGGTTTTTTAGTCTTTGACCAGTATGATTTCGGATCACGATTTACATCGCATGGCCATGAACGTGGTAGGAAAACAGCTCGAGCAAGCGGGCTTTGAGTTCTTGGGGGTTAATTCTGAATTGAAGAAAGATCCGCAGTTTGTCTGTCTAAAAGATAAAGAGCTGCACTTTATTATCGTTCGGGCTTCGCGCTTTCCTGAAGATCCAATGGCCGTTGACCGCGCTCTTCTTACCAAGGTGAAAGATCACGCAGTGGCCTTTGAAGCAGCCACCTACTTTGCCGGGGTTGGCGTTTACAATGCCATCGATAAAAGCCTCCCGGTCGAAAAGGGTCAAGACTGCGATATTGATTTCAAGGGACTCTTTTTGGTTGACGAATTACTCTAACTCGCTTATTATGAGACCGTTTTTACTTCTACTATCTGCCCTATTCGTTGTTGCAAGTTGCAAGCCTTCAAACGAGCTGAAAATCGTTCAGGGGAACGCACTCGGAACCACCTATGCCGTTTCGGTTTTCGAGA
Source organism: Flavobacteriaceae bacterium (assembly GCA_030836435.1). Taxonomy (GTDB): domain Bacteria; phylum Bacteroidota; class Bacteroidia; order Flavobacteriales; family Flavobacteriaceae; genus UBA3478. The sequence goes on along the minus strand of JAURPW010000046.1, from coordinate 20,312 downwards.
ACGAGCTAAAGGGCGGTGACTTAGCGCTGCGAAAGGCCTTTGATTCGTTGTTTGTTAAGGTAAATGCCTCTATGTCTACTTACCAAGATGATTCAAGTATATCGCGAATAAATGCGGGAGACACTACGGTGGTGGTCGATGAACTGTTTGAGGACGTGTTCTGGCTTTCGGAGCGTGTCTATAGCGAATCCAAAGGCTACTTTGATCCTACTGTTGGGGTGCTTGTGAATGCTTGGGGCTTTGGCCCTCAAGGGCCGAGTTCAGAACGGCCAACGCATCTAGATAGCTTGCTTCAGTTTGTAGGTTTCGATAAGGTGTCTCTGGTTAATCGCAAGATTCAAATGAGTCAGCCCGGTATTCAATTTGATTTTAATGCCGTGGCCAAGGGATACACGCTCGACAGAATGTCAATGGTATTGCAAGAGCTGGGCGCCTCGAATTATTTGGTAGAACTGGGCGGAGAGATTGTTGCCAAAGGTGAGAACAAACAAAAAGGCTCGCCTTGGCGAATCGGAATTGACGACCCGCTGTCTCCAGAATCAAATTCATTAACCAAGATTATTGGGCTCTCTAATCAGGCCATGGCAACTTCGGGTAACTACCGAAAGTATCGCATCGACCCTGACACCCAAAGCAAATACGTGCATACCATTAACCCGCTAAGTGGAATGGCCGAACCGACCAATGTGCTATCGGCTAGCGTTATAGCGCCAACCTGTGCAGAGGCTGATGCCTATGCGACTGCTTTGATGGCTATGCCACTAGAGATGAGCAAGGCTTTTTTAAAAGAGCGTCCTGGTTTCTCGGCCTTCATCATCTTTGTCGATGAGTATAATCAAACTCAGCGAATTTCTCAGGGTCATTTTGACGAAGCTAACGTCGAATAATCGGAAGAATTTCGTCTATATCGAGAACAAATCGCTCGATTTCATCTGCTGTGAAAAGTTCAGAAACCCGCAGTGCTTCTGTCACAAATCCGGCTTGTTCTAGGCGGGTGAAGTAATCTTCACGCCCGTACCAACGCACATGGTCGTATTGACCGAACTGTTTTTCGCGCTCGGCAGCCGTTGTAATACTGGGGTCTTCATAGGTCTCAAGCAAGTCGGCTTTCATGGGTACCTGAACGATTCCCCACCCCCCCGGCTTGAGTACACGGTAGAGTTCTTTCATGGCCGCGAGATCGTCGGCGATATGCTCTAAAACGTGATTGCAGAACACCACATCAAATCGTTCATCTTCGAACGGAAGAGCCCTTAAATCGCCTTTGACTTCGGCCAGTGGCGAATTTTGATCAAAGCCGATGACCTCTAGATGCGAAAGTTTATTGAAGCGCCCATAAAAACACTGTTCAGGTGCCACGTGCAGCACACTCAGTCTTTTTTCTGGGTTGCTGTTCAAAAACGAAGTGTGCCTTTCGAGATAGAGCCAGAGCAAGCGATGGCGCTCCAACGAAAGGGTAGAGGGGGAGAGCACATTTTGGCGCTGGCTGCGGTAGCCATAGGGTAACAATTTGCGAAAAGAGCGCTTGTCGATGGGGTCTGTGTAGCGGTCTCCCTTAAATAAGAGGCGCAACAGCGGTTGAGCAAAAAGGCTAATCCTTATGAGTAGGGGTCTGGGAATAAAGGCCAGACTGTAACTAAAGAGTTTGTTTAGCATACCGCCTAGAACTTAAATGGCGCTTCTTCGTCAGATTGTATTCCTAGCGCTTCATAAATGTAGTTAAAGGTTGAAAGTAGCTTGGGCTTTCCGTTTACTATGGCCACGTTGTGCTCGAAATGGGCGCTGGGCATTCCGTCGGCCGTTTTAATGGTCCAGCCGTCTTTGCCCTGAACGATACGGTGGGTTCCGCGGTTAATCATGGGCTCAATGGCTACCACCAGCCCCTCTTTGAACTGCTTTCCTTGAGAGCGCCTGCCGTAGTTGGGCATCTCGGGGCCTTCGTGAAGGCTTTTGCCTAGGCCGTGTCCGACCAGTTCGCGAACGATTCCGTACCCTTCGCGCTCATTGTGTTGTTGAATGGCGTAACCTACGTCGCCCACGCGATTTGAGGCCTTAAATTGGGCGATTCCTACATAGAGGGATTCTTTGGCGATCTTTAGAAGCTTCTTTGTATCGGGATGCACCTCACCCACTTCAAAGGTGTAGGCGTGATCGCCGTAATATCCGTTCATGTACACTCCGCAATCTATAGAAATAATGTCTCCATCTTTGAGGGGAGTGTGATCAGGAATACCGTGAACCACTTGTTCATTCGGGCTCCAGTTCAAGGTGTTTGGAAAATCGTACATGCCTAAAAATCCGGGCTCCCCACCATGATCTCTAATGAAGGTCTCGGCTAGTCGGTCTAATTCGAGCGGCATGGCTCCTGGAACCACCTCTTTAGCCAGCATTCCTAAGGTTTTGGAAACGAGCTGGGCGCTTTGCTCTATCAGGGCAATCTCTTCGGCCGTTTTTAAGACGATGGCACTCATTAAATCAGCGAATCTTGAGTCATGGCTGCCGGTTTATCTAATCCCATTAGCTTGAGTACGGTAGGAGCGATGTCTCCAAGAACTCCATCACTCACGCTTTCTAATTCGGGATCAACAACAATAAACGGAACCGGGTTAGTGGTATGTGCCGTATTTGGGCTTTGATCGGGGTTTACCATGGTGTCACAATTGCCGTGATCGGCGATGATTAAGGTGGTGTATCCCGAATCTAGTGCCTGTGTAACGAGGTCTTTGGCGCACTGATCTACGGTCTCGCAGGCCTTGATAGCGGCCTCCATGCTTCCGGTGTGACCGACCATGTCTGGATTGGCAAAATTCAAGCACACAAAATCGTAGGTTGACGATTTTAGATGCGGCAACAACTCATCTCTTAGCTCGTATGCGCTCATCTCGGGTTTCAGGTCGTAAGTGGCTACTTTGGGCGAAGGACACATGATGCGCGCTTCCCCTTCAAAGGGTTCTTCACGGCCTCCATTGAAGAAGAAGGTTACGTGCGGATACTTTTCGGTTTCGGCCATACGCAACTGGGTTTTGCCGGCCTTTGAGATCGTCTCACCTAAAGTGTCTCTCAGGTTGTCTTTATCGAAAACCACATGCACGCCCTTAAACGAGCTATCGTAATTGGTCAGGGTGACGTAGTACAAATCGAGCGGATGCATTTGCTGCTCTTCAAAAGCGCGTTGCGTAAGTGCCTCGGTAAGCTCACGGCCCCGATCGGTTCTGAAGTTAAAGAAGAGCACCACATCCTTAGGTTGAATGGTCCCCACAGCTGTTTGATCGTCATTTACGGCGATGATCGGATGAATGAATTCGTCGGTAACCCCATTCTCATAGGAGCCTTCTAGTTCATTTACGATATCCTTTGCTTGATTTCCGTGTCCGTGAACTAGGGCATCATAGGCAACCTTTACGCGTTCCCACCTCTTGTCTCGATCCATGGCATAGTACCTTCCGGTCACACTCGCGAGTCTAGTTTTACCTTTTTCGATAAATTTTAATAAATCTGCGATAAAGCCTGAGCCGCTTTTGGGGTCGACGTCTCTTCCGTCAGTAAAGGCGTGAATGAAGGTGTTCGGGTGATTGTTCTTCTCGCAAACCGTGATTAAGGCCTTCAAGTGATCAATATGCGAATGCACACCTCCGTCACTGCACAAACCAAGCAGGTGAACATTCACCTGTTCTTTATGTGCGTATTCAAGGGCTTTTCGTATGGCTTCTTCTTGGCCTAGGGTATCATCGCTTACCGCTTTATTGATGCGCGCTAGATCTTGATACACGATTCGTCCGGCCCCAAGATTCATATGCCCTACTTCACTATTGCCCATTTGGCCGTCGGGAAGCCCAACATTCATACCGTGAGTGAGCAATTTGCCGTGAGCGTATTGGGTGTAGAGACTGTCTATAAAGGGTGTATCTGCCTGATCAATGGCGGAGACTTTAGGATCGGGCGACATGCCCCATCCGTCTAGGATCATAAGAAGTACCTTTTTATTCATGGGATTAGGATTGATGACCGTACAAATTTAAAACTATTAAGGCAGAAGGGCCTCGTTAATGCCCAACACATGCTCATCTAAGTAACGATCTATGCGCTCTGGGGTTAAGAAAGAAAAGCCCTCGACCTGTTGCTTGTAGGCCAATTTGATCACCTCTTTTTTGAGGTAATTTTTGAGCAGAGGCACTGATTCAGGGGCATAACTCAGGTGCCAAGGCTCGTATTTAAAGCCCTTTCGATTGGGGTTATCGGTGTAGACCAGGTAGAAATCAAAATCAGAGGCGTTAGCGTCTAACCATTCTTTGAGCTCAAAGAAAGCACCCTGTGGCGCAAAATGTTCGGCGAGCAACGAATCGCCCTCAATGGGCTTGCCGGCTTGAATGATATCTATGTCGGTCGCCCAATGGTGACGTGATGTTCCGGGAATGGTCGAATACTCAATGATGCGTTCAATGGCTTGTTGACCCGTATCTCCTTCTTTAGTAAAGGCGTTGAACTTACGCTCAAATATGCGTTTTTGATCGCGGTACGAACGGTAGCTAGACACCGTTTTTATGAGTATGCCGTCGTTCCATGCGGCCATTTTCATTTTGTTAAAGGCCTTGTAGGCTTTTCTGCTGAGTTGGGTGTTCTCTTGCCCGAAGAGTTTAGGCGCATCTAACCCCATAAGACGCTCAATACTGTATCTTTTTGCTAAGTCGGCATCGAATTGCGGAATGACAATGGCCGCCAAACCCAAGCTCTGCAACTTTAAATAGTCTCGTCTATGCATACGCAATGAGCTTTTTGAACATAAAGTAATGCGTGCCTACTCCTTCAATTTCATAGGGAGCTCCCTTTTTTAGGTAGCCGTTTCGTTCGTAAAAGGCTACCGCTCTTATTCGAGCATTGAACCATAAAGCGTCTGTGCCTTTTGAGCGCGCATGTTTTTCTGCTGCTCGAAGCAATTGGGCTCCGACCCCCTTACTTCGGTACTCAGGCAGCACGGCCATTCCCCTCAGTTGCATCATAAAATTAATCTGCCCTTCGAGTCTAGTAGTTTGATTAGCTACGAGGCTGGCGCACCCGATGAGCTGATTGTTCTCAAAGGCGCCAAAATGTACCGTATGCTCGGAGTAATCTCCATCGAAAATACTGGCCTCTACGGGTAGGCCTTGTCTTAACACCGCCTGCCGAATAGGTATTAATTCATGCGGCTTGATTTCGCTAATATCCGCCATATACTGACTGCTTTGTAGTAAATTTATTGCAAGTAAGCACAACGCATGAAAAATACGCTCTTTTTTGTAGTTCTATGGGTAAGCCTCAGTGCATTTTCTCAAGCCCAATTAGTCAGGCTTAAAGGTCAGGTGCTTTACCGCAATAGCTTTGTTTCAGATGAAGCAGTCGTTAATTCCACTAGAGAAATTAGCACCATTACCGACGAAAACGGAGCCTTCAGCATTGAAGTTGCGGTCGGAGATGAGCTAGTCTTCACTGCGGTTAACTATCAGCTAGAAGTGATTAAGATCACTGAAGATATATTGAAAAACGGCCGGTTAGTTGTTGAGGTAACGGAGAAAGTCAGGCAATTAGACGAGGTGGTAGTGACTCCTGACAATCAAGAAGCCTTCATAGAACTTAAGAACGAAGAATTTAAAGGCTTTGAGTACGAGATAGATCGGGCCTCAGCTGTAGATAATATTGCGCTGTCTCCTGCCGTTCGAGGCATGCAAGACGGCCTTAATGTGGTATCTGTTTTTAAACTCTTAAAGTCTTTGTTGGCTTCAAAAGATCAACAAGACGGGCCAAGTATTAAGTTGTCTGAGGCACTGGCAAAGGTGTATGACGAACGTTTCTTTATAGAAGATCTGCGGTTACAGCGCGCGCAAATACCTGATTTCTTAGCCTATTGTGACGAGCGTGTGCCCACCTTTCAACTGCTGCGAAAAGAAAATGAATTTGAGCTACTGGAGTTTTTAGTAACCACCGCAGAAGCCTTTAAAGAAGAGATGAAGTGAAGCTAGACCGCTTTGTAATCTTTTTCTTTTTAACGGTTTGTGGCGTCTATGCCCAAAATCAAAAACGTTTGATGGGCTCGGTAAGCGTCGAAGACGTTGAGCTTTCCAATATCACGGTGCAGAATCTAAGCAAGAAATCAGGGGTGGTTACGAATCAGTACGGCGATTTTGAACTGCTGGTAAGCATAGGAGACACATTGCGGATCACATCGGTGCAGATTAAGCCAAAAATGATTGTGGTTGATGCCGATGTATTTAGAGCCACGCGTTTGCGGATTCCCTTAGAACCCTTTGTGAATGAGCTTGATGGGGTGACGCTCAATCCGTATGGATTGAGCCGAGCGCTTACTGAAGACCTCGATCGATTGAGCGTCAACAAACAGCTTGATGCAGAGCAGCTCGGGCTACCTAATGCAGATGCTCCGCAGCTCACGCAAAGCCAACGACTACTTTACGAGGCGACCTCAGGTGGCGGATTTATTCCACTGAACCCGCTGCTAAACGCCCTGTCAGGAAGGACCAAAATGTTGAAAAACAGAATTGCCTTAGAGGCCAAAAACAATGCCATTGACCAAGTAGTCAAGCGTTACGAGAAGCCGCTATTTGAAGATTACTTAGCGCTGAATACTACTCAGATACTGCGTTTTTTGTACTTCATTGAAACCGATTCTACCTACACCCAGTTATTGACGGTAAGAGACGAGCTTAAATTTTTAGAGTTCATGAAAAAGAAGAGTCGAGAATTTAAACAATTAGAAGAATGACATCCTTACTACACACCTTATCGGTTCTTTTTGTCGCACTTTCGCTTAGTGTAACTAGTATTGCCGATCATGCGGAACATAAGTTTTACCTCAGCGTATCTAAATTGAACTACAACCAAAGCGAAGAGGCCTTTCAACTGGTATCACGCGTCTTCATAGACGACCTTGAGCTGGCCTTAAAGACCCGGTATGGAGTCGACTTGGGATTAGACACTGAGGCTGAGCAAAAGGTTTTGGCCCAATCCACCATTGATCGCTATTTGAATAGTATGCTTAGTTTACGGGTAAACGACCAAGAGGTTGCTCTTGACTTTATAGGGTATACCTACGAGGCTGATCAGGTACTGTTGCTAGTCGAGTTTAAACGGCCAGACCCATCACCAATAGCCCGGGTTGAATTTCGCAACAGGTTATTGACCGATGTGTTTGACGAACAGCAAAATCTGGTTCACCTCACTGTACTTAAGTTCAAGAAAAGCAGCGTGCTTTCTAGAGAACTAGACACCTTTACATGGGAGCTTTCTCATCTGTAAACCAAACTTGTAGACCTCCCAAAAACAACCTAAATTCACCATCTTAACATTAATCGTTGATTAGATGAAACACTTATTTGCATGGTTTGCTTCAGCTTTCGTGTTATTCTCAGCCGGTCTTACGGCTCAAGAAGAGAAAAAAGAGCGGGAGCCCGGACACTACAACACCAACAAATTCAAGCAGCTCTATGAGGAGTTTGCTACACCGAATACTTTTCGATCGGCTTCTGGGGCACCAGGACCTGACTATTACCAACAACAAGCAGATTATGTCATGGACATTCAGCTCGATGACGAAAACGCGCGTATATATGGTGAAGAGACCATTACCTACACCAATAATTCTCCAGATGCATTAGAGTTTTTATGGTTACAGCTTGACCAAAATGTTCGCGCCAAAGACTCAAAGGCTCCGCTTCGCAATGGAAGTGGAGTAAACCTCGCCTACACGCCAGACAACTTTTCTCAAACATTTATGGGAGAATCGTTTGACGGTGGATTTAACATTGAATGGGTAAAGGATGCTAGGGGAGCAGCGCTTCCACACGTCATTAATTTCACGATGATGCGCATTGATTTGCCAGCTCCACTACTTTCGGGTCAGACCTACTCTTTTTCTGTTAAATGGTGGTACAACATACCCGACCATACGGTTAACCGAGCCCGTTCGGGTTACGAGTATTTTGAGGAAGACGGCAACCGAGCTTACGTGATTGCCCAATTTTTCCCAAGAATGGCTGTGTACAGCGATGTTGAAGGATGGCAGAATCACCAATTCTGGGGAAGCGGAGAGTTTGCGCTTCCGTTCGGAAACTACGATGTATCTATTACCGTTCCTGAAGACCACGTGCTAGACGCCACTGGGGAGCTGCTGAATCGCAAGCAAGTCTTTTCTAAAGAAATGATGAACCGATACGAGAAAGCAAAGAAGAGCTATGACGAGCCAGTGATGATTGTCACACAAGAAGAGGCAGAAGCTGCAGAAAAGTCGTTTGCCAAAAAGACAAAGACATGGAAGTTTAGAGCAGAAAATGTTCGCGATTACGCCTTTGCTTCGTCTAGAAAGTTCATCTGGGACATGATGGCGGTTAAGATCGGAAATCGCGATGTAATGGCCGTTTCGCTATACCCAAAAGAAGGAAATCCGCTTTGGGAAGAGTGGTCAACAAAAGCGGTAGCCTCTACGCTTAAATCGTATTCTTCGCACACCTTTGATTACCCTTACCACAAGGCGATTTCGGTTCACGCTAAGAATCAGGGAATGGAGTATCCTATGATCTGCTGGAACTACGGACGCCCCAATAAAGACGGAACCTACTCTGATCGCACCAAGTTTGGTATGATGAGCGTAATTATTCACGAAGTGGGTCACAACTTCTTTCCGATGATTGTCAATTCAGACGAACGTCAGTGGGGATGGATGGATGAAGGGCTCGATACCTTTATGCAGTATTTGGCCGAGCAAGAGTTTGGCGAAGCTTACCCTGCCGCAATCGAAGGATTAGACAAGTACCCTTCTCGAAGAGGAGCTCCTTCAGCTATTGTAGATTACATGGCCGGAGATCAGAGTTATATCGCTCCAATAATGTCAAACCCCGAGAACGTATATCAATTAGGTCCAAATGCCTACGCTAAGCCCGCCACGGCGCTCAATATTCTGCGTGAAACAGTTATGGGTAGAGAGTTGTTTGACCATGCATTTAAGACTTATGCGCAACGGTGGATGTTTAAGCATCCTACTCCAGAAGATTTTTTCAGAACAATGGAAGACGCCTCAGCAGTTGACCTTGACTGGTTCTGGAGATCGTGGTTCTATACCACCGACTATGTGGATATAGGAGTTTCGGAAGTAAAAAAATACTATGTATCAGATGAGCCTACGGCCGAGATGAAAGAGTATATGGCTGCCAATGGGCTCACTTCAGCTGATTTGCCGCCACTAGTTTATTTGGCCGACTTAGATGCTAAAGAGACTGATACCGAGATCAAGGCTCCTGCCGAGGCATCGTCAACCCTGTCAGAGTTTATGCTTGACAACATGACCGAAGCTGAGCGTTCTCAGGTAAAACAGCCCAAGTACTTCTATGAAATCGCCTTTGAGAAACCAGGAGGTATTCCTATGCCGCTTATTGTTGAATATGCCTATGCCGACGGAACCAAAGAAATCGTGAGTTACCCTGCAGAGATCTGGCGTAAGAACGACGCGGAGGTAAAGCGTGTGATTTCTTCAGATAAAGAGCTTGTAGGCATCACGGTTGACCCTAATCTGGAGACCGCTGATATAGATACCTCAAATAACAGTTGGCCAAAAGCCGAAGAGGGCTCAGAGTTTGAAAAACTCAAAGAAGCTATAAAACAGTAATCAATAAGCCCAGCTTATTCATAATCCCGCAGCTTTGGCTGCGGGATTTTTTATATTTGCACCTAGATATGTATTCTCTTTTTATCAGCGGAGCTGAAATCTTTTTTATCGTTTTTATCGTGATCCTCGTTTTTGGATCCGATAAATTGCCTGAGATCGTTCGCGGTTTAGGTAAGGGCATGCGTCAGTTAAGAGACGCTACCGACGATATTAAGCGCGAAATTCAAAAATCTGCTGAGAAGAATGGAATTGATTCAAGCATAGCTTCTGACCTGAAAAAGAGCGCCGATGAGGTGAAAAAATCGGTCGAAGAAGTAACGGGAACTATCAAGCGCCAATAGACCTAAAGCGGGCTATACTCAACCCATCTCTTACCGGAAGTATAACGTGTTCAAATCGCTCATCGTCAGTGAGCAGCTGATTGTATTTAATTAGTTCTTGAGTGGCCTTATCGCGCTCATCTGCCGGCTCTACCACCTTACCCGACCACAAGATATTGTCAGATAGAAGTAAACACCCCTGGTTCATTTTTGGAATCACCACTTCAAGGTATCGCGTGTAGTCTGCTTTTTTGGCATCTATGAAAACCAGATCGAATCGCTGATCAAGCTGTGGAATGAGCTCAATGGCGTCGCCTATTAGGGGCTTAATAATTGATCCGTAAGGGCTTTGGTTCCAATACCGCTGCTGAAGCAGACTGAGTTCTTCATTGACTTCTATGGTCAGCAGTTGGCCTCCGGGCTTTATGCCCTCCGCCAGGCAAAGCGCACTATACCCCGTGTAGGTGCCAATTTCAAGCACCTGTTCAGGGCTACAAATCTTGGCAATAAGGGCAAGAAGACGTCCTTGGTATTTTCCGCTAAGCATTCGTGGCTGAACCACCTTAAGGTGGGTCTCGCGCCTAAGCGCAGCCAGGTACTCAGGTTCTGAATCGAGTTGAGTGTTGAGGTAGTCTTCAAGTTGGTCTGAAAAAAAATGCATTCAAACGGTTATTCGATGGAGATGTCGGTTAAGTAAAGGTAGCCGTCTTGCCCCGCTCTTTGGTGTCTTTGTGCAATAAGAAGTCCGCCTAGGCTTAGGTAGTCTTCACATATAGAAACAATTGAGGCTTCTTCGGCCGCTCCGCGTCTGAACACCCATTCTCTTACTGTATTGGTGTCGTCGATATAAAAATCATACGCATCGCCTGGGGTGTATCCGCCTTCATTGCCGTAAGTGATAGTCAGCTTATCGAGCAGTTCTTGCTTGCCCAAAGAGGCTACGTTTTCTTCTAGACTAACCGCGTAACTCTCCTTGTCCCATTCGAGTTGCAGCGGAGCCAATAGCCAGTACTTGTCGTTTATAAATCCCTTATTTATTTCGTTGCTTACCGAATCAAGCGCCTTCCAGTTATAGGTAACCGTGTCTCCTTGGGCGATCCGCGTAACCAGATTTTCTTTGGCGTTCCAAATCCATCTTCTCTCGAAGTTTCCACCTTCGCGTGTCACACCCCAGGTAAAGGCAATTTGGTTGAGTGTTTCAAAGGCGTCTATGCCGTGGGCCTTTGCAACCGCCTGAGCTCTTAGCTGGGCCTTGGTTAGCTGAGGAGACGATTCTGCGCACGATGTCAAGGTTAACACCACAGCAGTTAGCTGTAAAAAAAACTTCTTCATTTTTCTTTTAAAAATAAGCAATAGTAGGCTAGAACACTCATACAACGTATTTTTGTGTGAATAGAATGAACAAGCTATGAGTCAGTCAAAGGTTAAAGAGTTGATCGAAAACAAGTTGCTCGAAGAGCGCAAAGTCTTCTTGTGGGGAATGGTAGATGACGACAGTGCTAAGCACGTTATCGAACGCCTAATGTACCTCGATTCATTAGGAAACGATGAAATTCAGCTTATAATTAACAGCCCTGGCGGATACGTAACCTCGGGCTTTGCTATTTACGATACCATGATGCAAGTCAAGAGCCCAGTAGCTACTGTTTGCTCAGGTTTGGCTGCTTCTATGGGAAGTATCTTGCTCTCTGCCGGAGCCAAAGGTAGACGCATGATTCAACCACATGCTCGGGTTATGATTCATCAGCCTAGCGGTGGGGCACAAGGGCAGGCCTCTTCTATCGAAATTCAGGCCCGCGAAATCATTAAAACCAAGGAGATCGGCGCCCGTATTCTCTCAGAGAATTGTAATCAGCCACTGGAGAAAGTCATGAATGACTTCGACCGCGATTACTGGATGGACGCTCAAGAGTCGCTCGCATACGGCATCGTCGATCAGTTACTCGCCTAAGTGCCCGTCAAGGTCAGTTAATAACATCTCGGCGCGTTCTAAATGAGCGGATAGCTCTTCTTTTGACTTTTTATCTAAAATGCGGTACATCATAGACATGCGCTGATTGCTCGCTAGTACTTCTCTCTTTTTGACTAAGAAATTCCAGTATAAAGCGTTGAATGGGCATGCCTGTTCTCCGGTTTTTTCTTTCGGATTAAAATGGCACTGCTTGCAGTAATTACTCATCTTGTCTATGTAATTGCCGCTGCTGATATAAGGTTTGGTCGCTATAATTCCGCCGTCAGCAAATTGAGACATGCCGCGGGTGTTGGTGATTTCTACCCATTCTATGGCGTCGGCATAGACCCCTAGGTACCATCGGTCTAAGGCATCGGGGTCAATCTCGGCGAGCAATCCAAAATTTCCGGTAACCATAAGGCGCTGTATATGGTGGGCATAAGCCTCATTTTTCGTTTGAGTAACGGCATGAGAAACGCATTTCATCTTCGTCTTTCCGCTCCAGTAAAATTCGGGAAGTGGGCGGCTATGATTGAAGAAATTAAGCTGCTTGTAGGTGGGCATTTCTTTCCAATATACACCGCGCATAAACTCTCTCCACCCCAGCACCTGTCTTACAAATCCTTCTAGTTGCGCCAGCGAAATATGCTGCTGTTTTTCTTTAGCTTGAATGGCTTCTGCAATGACTTCTTTAGGCGTGATCATCTTTGCATTCATGGCAAACGACAATCTCGAATGAAACAGAAAGCTATGGTTTGAGTACAGGGCGTCTTGATAGGTTCCGAAGTGAGGCAAAAGGTGTGAGCAGAAGTAGTCTAATAGTCGCCTAGCGTCAGTGTAATCTTTAGGCCAATTGAACTGTTGACTATTCAGCTCGCCATAGGTTTTTAGTCCTGATCGCTCTACCTCTTTGACTAGAGCAGTTACGTCATAATTAAAGGTCAACGGATCTATAATTGGCGTTTTGCCATCGTAGGCCTTTCTGTTTTCGTGATCAAAATTCCATTTTCCACCAAGCGGATTAGTGCCTTCCATTAAAATGGCGTGTTTCTTTCGCATGTAGCGGTAGAAACGTTCCATGAGAAGCGACTTATCTCCAAATAACTGCTTTAGCTCGAAGCGACTGGTTAGAAAGTGTTCGCTGTCTACGGCGTTCACCTCTACACCGCTCGATTGGAGTTGATCGCCTAGCTCTCGCAGTTGCTTATCTAATCGGTAATCGTCTGGAAGTTGGTATTCGAAGCACGTGACCTTGTGCAACTCAATAAGCGCCAAAATACGGGCGCTGAGCGATTGCTCGGGGTGCGTACTAATGGGTTGATAGATGACCTGATGACCGCTTGTTTCAAGCTGCTTGGCAAAGGCCCTCATCGCCTGAAAGAAAGCGACGATTTTCTGAATATGCTGAGTAGGGTGTTGAGCCTCTTGATTCATCTCAGCCATCAAGTAAATCGTGTCGTCTTGCGTGTGTGTAAACCAGCTATGCGCGGGATTCAATTGATCTCCTAGGACCAGCCGTATTCTTTTTAGTCTTCCCATAGCTGTTGGTAACGTTGATCTGGATCGTAACGATCGGCCTGGATCTGAGTATTGAAAACGCGGTCTCTAGGATCGTTGCCTACGCCGCTCACGTAATTCCAGTTGCCCCAATTACTGTGCACGTCGTAATCAATCAGTTGAATTTGAAAATAGGTTGCTCCAATACGCCAGTCTTGCTTCAAGGTCTTGGCCCAGTAGCTCGCTGCATTTTGTCGCCCTCTGTTGCTGGTATAGCCGGTTTGTTTCAATTCGCGCATGATGGCATTGACGAATCGATCTTTGGTTTGGCCATTAACCCAATCGTTAAAGGCCTGTTTGTTTTGCTGCCAGGGGTAATCTCTGTTTTTAATACCTCCAAGCTTAAAGATTCGGTCACCGTGTTTCAGACTTAGATACTTGAAGTAATCGCGCCAAAGCAATTCAAAAAAGACCCAATAGGTATCTTCATTTTGCTCTACAGATTGCTCGTAGTTTCGGAGGTAGGCATAAACCGATTGAGGGCTTATGCAACCCAAAGCTAAAAAGGCTGAAAACTTGGTGCTGTACGCCTCTCCAATAAGGCCGTTACGGGTTTGTTTGTAGCGCGACACTAATCTTCGTTCAAAAAAATAGTCGTTTACGCGCTGGTGAGCCGCACGCTCACCTCCGACAAACGGATGCGCCGTTCGTTCGTCGCTTGTTTGATCGGTATAGCCCAGCTCTGCCAGAGAGGGTAGGAGTGTCTTGTGCGCCCTAAATAGGCTGTTCTGCTCCATTTTCTCAATGGCCTTCGAGGGCTTGTCTATTGAAAGCCTGGCTTCGATTTTTTTACGAAACACCGTGAACACCTCCGGAAGCGCCTCAATCGAGAACGGCGCGTTTTGTGGTTTAATCAAATAGGCGAGCGGTTTTTCGATCCATTTAAGCGCATTTGGCTCAAAGCGTTCCATTAGGTTGCGCTTGAGATTACGTTCGTAAGTGGTACTCAACAGACTGCTATAAATGGTTGAAATACAGTGTTCATTGATGAGCTGTTCGAGTGATTCTGCTTTGTTTTCACACAATTGAAGATTAATACCCAATGCATGTAATGCCTCTTGCGTATCGGTTAAGCACTCCATTTCAAATTTGCGCGCAAAGTAAGCTTTAGGCAAAAAGGGCTCATTAAATAGGGCAATGGGTTTACGATCAAAAAGGTAAACGGCTTGTACTCCTGAATGTTTAGACGCCAGCTCGAGGAGCGGATTGTCTTGAATTCTCAAGCATTCGTTAAGTAGTACTAGGGCGTTAGAATCATTCATTTTGTTCGGTGCTCTTTGGCACATTTTTTACTACAATACTTAACCTCAGGCCAATCGCGTTCCCATTTTTTTCGCCAGCTGAATGGGCGCAGGCAATGCTTACATATTTTTTCAGGAAGGTTGGGTTTTCGATGGGCCACTACTTAAAGCAACTTAGGGGGTTCATCTACTTTGGCATAGGCGTACCGGCCTTCAAGAGTAACGTGGTAATAGGCATCGAGACCGCCTACGGCCATGGTATTGGCCTTACTATGATTTACAAACATGTCGGTATCAAGGGCCGATTGCTGAATGTATACCGTTTCGATATGGGCGGTCAGCAGCACACAGCCGTTCTCTAGCACATGCTCTTGGCTATAGCTGCACAAGAGTTGGATAGGGCTCTCCGCTACAAAAGGTAGGTGTGTTTCTTCTCGGTATAGAGGGGTTAATCCAACCGCCTCAAACTCGGACACGGTTTCAGGGTATTTAGCACTGGTCTGATGCGCTTTCGCTACAATCGACTCACTCACGGCATTGACTGTAAATGCTTTAAACTCCTTGATGTTATCGTAGGTGTGACGCTCTACAGTTAAAGGCCTGAAGACTATTCCGATTAAGGCGGGGTCGCTTCCCAAATGAATGACCGAGTTGAAAATAGCCAGGTTGGTGGTGGCCGTTCCTCTTGTGGCGATGAGGTTGGCTGAGCGAAGTCCGCAGAGGTTATTTATGAGTGTTGCTCGCTGACGACTAGGTAGTTGCGCTAGAGCTTCTGAGTTGAGGCTGATCAATTTGTTTAAGATTTAATATTAATCATTAAACAAAAATACACTAAACTCGAGGTAGTTTGCCCGCTAGTCGGTGATTAATTTGAAAAAGCTTAAGGCTAAAAACTGGAATTAGGCCAGCTTCTTAAAAACGGCTTGCATTTTCTCTTGCTGCTCTTCAGCAAGTGTAGGGTCTACCAAGATGCGTCCGCTGTGCTCATCGGTAATGACTCGTTTTCTGGCAGCGATCTCTACTTGAACTTGAGGCGGAAGGGTGAAGAACGACCCACCTGAAGCTCCGCGCTCTACTGAAACAACTGCCAATTTATTGGCTACAGATGCACGAATGCGTGAATAAGCGTAAGAAAGACGCTCATCCATGCTTGATTTGTATTCTTCAGAAAGCTTAATCAGAGATTGCTCTTCTTTGGCGGTTTCTTCAAGCAACGTATCGAGTTCAGCCTTTTTGTGGTTGAGGTGGGCCTCTCTTTCGGCTAGCTTCTCTTTGGTCTGCTCAATGATTTCATTTTTCTGCTCGATCTTAACCTTGAATTCTTTGATGTGCTTCTCGGCTAATTGTATTTCGAGTTCTTGAAATTCTACCTCTTTGCTAAGGGAATTAAACTCCCGGCTATTGCGCACATTTTTTTGTTGGTCGGCGTATTTTTTGATGAGCGTCTTTGACTCTTCAATGGCATTTTTCTTAACTCCAATTTGGGCGTTGAGTGTTTCTATGTCTTCTTCGTGTTTGGCTAAACGCGTCTTAAGACCTTCTACCTCATCTTCCAAATCTTCCACCTCCATAGGCAGCTCACCTCTTAAGTTTTGAATCGTGTCTATTCGTGAATCAATTAACTGCAGGTCGTAGAGCGCTCTAAGTTTCTCTTCGACACTCATTTCTTTAGCTTTAGCCATAGGTATAGTACTTGACCGGATTGGTATTGAGTTCTGATAAAGTGACGGCAAAATTAGGAAATTTTTCCCTAAGCTTTTGAGCTATTGCGTTTTTTGTAAAGCGCTCTGACTCGTAATGCCCTATATCGGCCAAAAGAAAGTCTGTATCGGCCTTAAAAAAGTCGTGGTACTTGAAGTCAGCGCTAACGTAGGCGTCTGCGCCTTGCTCTTTTGCCTTTTCAATAGCGAAGGCTCCGCTTCCTCCGAGAACAGCCACCTTTTCAATGCGGTTTGATCCCAGAGCAGAGTGTTTCACTACGGCAGTTTTGAATGTTTGACCAAGAAGTGCCAGAAAGTCGGTGGGGTTTAGCGGATTTGGCAAAACTCCAATTCTACCAAATCCGTAATGCTCTGTTTCAGGCATGAGTATATGGCGCCGCTCTAATTTTAGTGCATCGGCCATAAGGTCGCTAACGCCTCCGTTTATTTTATCTAAAGCGGTGTGCAGGGCATATATAGCTACGGAGTGTTTGATAGCCTTCATGACGCTTCGAGCCACATAGTGATCTGTAGTTATTTTTTTAAGCCCTGAAAAAATAATGGGATGAAAGCAGACCACCATCGAAGCCCCCACGGCAATAGCCTCATCAATTACCGCTTCTAACGCATCGTGACAGACTAAAATGCCCTTTACGCTATCTTCAGGATTTCCTACGAGTAGCCCCACATTATCGAAATCTTCGGCGAGTTCGTTAGGGGCCCATAGGGCTAATTGATCGCAAACATCTTGCACACGCATATAGAAATGAATTAAGGGTTCTACGAATTTATCATAATTTCGCCGGGATGCCCTTCTTTAGACCGCTATTATGGCCCATTTCTCTGATCTACCAACTGGTAGTCTATGTGCGTAATGCCCTGTACGATTGGGGGTGGTTAAAAAGTTATAGGCCAAGCGTAAACAGCTTAGTGGTAGGAAATCTTTCGGTAGGCGGATCGGGAAAAACACCCATGATTGAATTCATTCTGCGCTATTGCATTTCAGATCACCGAGTAGCTGTGATTTCAAGGGGCTATAAGCGAAAATCAAAAGGGTTTAGACGCCTGTCTGAAAGCGATACGGCCCTCAGTGTGGGTGATGAGCCCCTTCAGCTCTATCAGCAGTTTAAATCACAGGTTACGGTGGCCGTTGATACGGATAGGCTAAATGCCATTGAACAACTACTAAAGAGTGAAGACTTAGAAGCCGCCATTCTAGATGACGCTTTTCAGCATAGACGTATAAGGGCCTCTTTAAACCTGCTGCTGACTACCTATCAATGGCCTTTCTATGCCGATCACTACTTGCCTCTGGGCAGACTTAGAGATCATAAGAATCAATTAAATCGAGCCGATTTCGTGCTAGTGACCAAATGCCCTCAACAGTTGGGCCGGGCCGAGGCAGAAGCCATTAGGGTGCGAATTAACCGAAAGTGTTTCAAAGAAGTGTTTTTTGCCTGCAGTCGATACAGTGAGCAGTTTTTAAGTCAGCTGCCTCTTTTGGTAAACCAGCGTATAGCCCTGATCACTGGCTTGGCAGATGCCCAGCAACTAAAAGACGACTTGTTGGGGCTGGGGCTCACCTTTGATTTTTTCGAAAAGCCCGATCACCATCACTATACCGATTCGGATCTTAGCGCTTTAAAGGGCTATGCCTATGTGCTAACGACTTCAAAAGATGAAGTAAAGTTGGCTCCATTGTGGAAAGATTACTTACCGCAGCGCGTACTGGTAGAAGTAGAGCACCAGCTATTATTCGATTCCCATGCGCAGTTTGTAAAACGCATTGAAGAGGGCTTGTTTGATCGAAAACCCGCAGCAGGTTAATCGATGTGCTTGTGTGCTTTGTAAGAAGAGCGCACTAAAGGGCCGCTTTCTACGTGTCTGAATCCGAGTTCTAATCCGAACGTCTCATACACCTTGAACTGTTCTGGAGTGATAAACGAAGAGACGGGTAGGTGTTTTTTTGAAGGCTGCAAGTACTGTCCGATAGTAACCACATCGACATCAACGGCTCTCAAGTCTCTGAGCGTCTGAAAAACCTCTTCTTCGGTCTCACCCAACCCAAGCATTATACCCGATTTGGTGCGTCTCGCCCCAGCCGATTTCAGGTAGGCCAAAACCTCCATACTTCTTTCGTATTTCGCTTGAATGCGAACGGATCTGGTAAGCCTTTTTACGGTCTCTATATTGTGCGAGATGACCTCGGGTGCTGCATCTATAATGCGGTCTAGGTGCTCCGTTATGCCTTGAAAATCTGGAATCAGGGTTTCCATAGTGGTATGAGGATTCATGCGTCTGACCGCACGAATGGTCTCAGCCCACAGAATAGACCCCATATCTTTTAGATCATCTCGGTCTACCGAGGTGAGAACGGCATGCTTGATGCCCATCACCTTGATAGAACGGGCCACTTTTTCAGGCTCGGCGTAATCTACTTTTTCAGGCCTGCCGGTTTGCACCCCACAAAATCCGCAAGAGCGCGTACAGATGTTGCCTAAGATCATAAAAGTCGCCGTTCCTTCGCCCCAACATTCGCCCATATTTGGACAACTTCCAGAGGTGCAAATGGTGTTCAGGTTATAGGTGTCTACCAACGATCTAAGTTGCTTGTATTTCTGCCCTGTCGGCAGGGTTACCCTGATCCATTTGGGTTTAGCTACGCGAGTGGTTTCGGTCTTGTTTTCTACGGCAGATTCCATGCGACAATTTTTATCAAAATTAAGGGTTATTCCTTAGAATTTCAGCGAGACTTCGCCTTGCCCTAAGAAGAGTCACCTTAACGTTGTTTTCGCTCTCTTCGAGTAAGATTGAGATCTCTCGAATAGAATTCGACTCGAAGTAAAAGAGCTCGATCAGTTTTTGGTAGCGCGGGTTGAGCTTGTGAATGAAATCCAATAGCTGGTGTTGACTTTGCTCAAGTATAAGCTGGTCTTCGTGGTTAGGGCTTTCGTCAAGTACCAGTTCGGTATCGGCGTTTAGTCGCTCTTCGCTGCGCGATCGATTTCTTGCCCTAATCAGATCGATGTGCAAGTTCTTAGAAATAGATATGAGCCAGGTGTTGAATTGAAAGGCAGAGTCGTAGCTAGACAACTTCTCAAAAGCGCGCGAGAAGGTTTGAATGGCGATATCTTCTGCGTCTAATTCGTTTGCGGTGCGCTTGAGCAAGAAGAAGTAAACCTCTTGCCAGTGATTGTTGAGAAGGGTGTTGAAGGCGGATTGGTCACCGCTTAAGGCACGATCGATAAGTGATGCGTTAGACTCTGGATTCAAAATCGCTAATTAACTGCCTCTTTTTTGCACATTTCATCTGCGGTCTTTCCGCAGTAGCTGCAGCTTTCTCCGTCTTTGTTCAGAAAAGGGCTCTGACTGGCGCAGGTTCCTGAAAATTTTCCGTCTTTTTTAGCCCAAAGCTTTATCGCTATACCTGCAAAAGAAAGTAAAAGTAAGCCTGCAGTGAGTAAAACTAATTTCATAGTGTAAAGGTAAGAACTCTGCTAGTAAATAGTGACCTCTTCTTCAAGTTCAATGCCATAAGTTTCGGCTACTTGTTGCTTGATGTGAGCACTTAGATCAAAAATTTCTTTGCCGCTTGCCCCTCCGGTATTGACCAGCACAAGCGCTTGTTTGTCGTGTACGGCGGCTTTACCCCTTTTAAACCCCTTTAGCTTTAGTCGATCAATAAGCCAGCCAGCGGCTACCTTAAAGCTTCCGTCGGATTGAGCGTATAGGGGTGTTTCACTGTCTATAGAGCGAAGCGGTTTGGCCTTCTCGGCAGACACCACCGGAGTCTTAAAGAAACTTCCCGCATTTCCAATGATTTTCGGATCGGGCAGCTTTGAGCTTCTTATGGCGCAAACGGCCTCTGCAACGTCGATCGGCCTGATCGGTGTGGTT
>JAURPW010000045.1:0-7442 GCA_030836435.1 Flavobacteriaceae bacterium | reverse complement strand
GAAACGACAAACCAAAACGGATATAGTTTATCGGCGAATGTTGTTGACCGAGGAGACCTTAGCACCTATTTTGGCTACACTACATTAGATGCTTCTTCATCAATTTTAATAGTTCCTAAGGTGTACACTAAAAAAATCCGCTCCGAAAAACAGTTCCTGGAATTGCTCCGCAAAGGTTACGGTTTTAGTACCAAGAAAAACGCTAATGAACGACATAGCTTTCCTTATGCAGCGGATAGGAGCCCCTCACTTGAAACGGCTTACCAGAAAGGAACTTTTCTACTGCAATCGAATGGAGTGATTTCTACGGCAATACTTAATGGAAAAGTAATACAACTTACTGATAATTAAATGTTTATATTTATATAGATAATGTTTTTATTTAACCTCAATCTTTTATTTTATCAAATTGAATAATTCAAACATTATCAAGTACTTAGCCTTCTTTTCCATTTATTTGATATGGGGGTCTACTTATATGCTAAATAAGGTGGCTGTAATGGAACTTCCTCCATTTATGTTGGCAGGAATTCGCTTCACTGTTGCAGGTACTCTTATGTTGACTCTGGCGACGCTGTTTGGAAAGCCCATTTTTATGAGTAAAGGTCAGCTCAAGAACAGTATGATAGCTGGTTTTCTGTTTCTCGCTATTGGTAATGGTGTTGTGGTGTGGGCACTTTCTTATGTGGACACAGGTTTTGCTGCGCTTATTATTGCATCTCAGCCGCTCATAGTGCTGCTATTGTTGAGAATCGTAGAGCGAAAGCCGGTTAAAAGGCTCTCGTGGATCGGTGTGGGCATTGGTTTACTTGGAATGACGTTATTGGTTAGTCAGCAACAAGTCCGTCAAGATACCTCCAGCTTGATTGGCATCTTTATGATTATCGGCTGTGTAATTACTTGGGGCTATGCGAGCATATTTGTGGGTAAGGCCGATCTCCCCAAAAATTATTTAGTCAACTCGGGCTATCAAATGGTTTTTGGAGGATGCGCCTTAGTGGTTATGAGTATCGTAAAAGGAGAGCAATGGATCAGCCCTCAATTGTGGAGTCTAGAAGTTGTTTGGTCAATGCTCGGGCTCATTGTATTTGGTAGTTTGGTTGCATTTACCTCTTTTAATTATCTATTGAAAACCGTAAGCCCTGAAAAGGTGGCTACATCTACCTATATTAATCCAATAGTAGCCCTAATTCTTGGAGCGGTGGTGCTCGATGAGGTGGTAACACTGCAGAGTATTATAGCTGCTTTAGTGCTTTTGACCGGTGTGTATTTTATCAACATGAAGCGCAGCCCTGCGGTGTACTTAAGGCGACGCGCTATGCGGCGGATTAAACCAAACTAGATGTACTATAATTTATATTATGTAAAATAGAAAATATGTCCTTATCTCAAGTACCCTCAGTTAACCTCACCCATTACACGAATGGTTCTCAAGCCCAGCAGCAACAATTTGTCGCAGACCTTGGAAATGCCTTCTCTACCATTGGATTTGTCGCCCTCTCTGGACATTATTTGGAACAGCAACTTAGCGAGAACCTCTATGCGGCTGTCAAGCAATTTTTCGCGCTACCTGAACCGATTAAACTGAGATACGAAATTGAAGGTCTCGCCGGGCAACGCGGCTATACCTCATTTGGAAAAGAAACGGCTAAAGGACAAAAGGTAGCTGATTTAAAAGAGTTTTGGCATTTCGGGCAGTATTACGACCCAGACTCGATCTACCCCCCAAATATAGAGGTGCTAGAAGTACCCGAATTCAATCTGTATGGTGAGTTGGTTTATAAGGCGCTTGAACAAACCGCTTTAGAGCTGCTAAGAGCGCTTTCTGAATACTTGAGCCTGCCTAAAGATTATTTTGATTCATTTATTATTGGCGGAAACTCCATTTTACGCCCAATTCATTACCCTCCAGTCAACGAAAACGAGCAAAAGGCGGTACGCGCTGCTGCTCACGGCGATATCAATTTGATCACCCTTCTCATGGGTGCTCATGGTAAAGGTCTTCAGGTACAGCGGCTTGACGGCCAATGGATTGACGCAATCGCCGCTCCTGACGAACTCATGATTAACGTCGGTGACATGCTATCGCGTCACACTAATAACCGTTTAAAGTCAACTATACATCGCGTCATAAATCCAGAGCGATCACAGAATCAGTCGCGTTATTCTATTCCGTTTTTTATGCACCCCAAGATGACCATGCCCTTAAATGTTTTGGAGCATTGCATTAGCGAAGACACGCCTAAACTGTTCGAGGATATTACCGCAGGGGCCTTTCTCGACGAGCGACTGAGAGAACTGGGATTGCTGAAATAGGTTAAATATGGATTTATCAGATCAGCTAAAGAAATTATTTCCCGAGCACCAAGAAAGTGAATCAGCTACTCCAGAAGCGGCTGGCGTATCGGCTGCGTTCTATGTTCACCAACACCCCGAGTTGCACTGTGTCTACGAAAAGCGCAAAGGAAAACCAACCACAGTGATCAAAAACTATCAGGGTGCGGCTAGTGATTTCAAAGCCTTAAGCAGCGCCTTAAAGGCCAAGTTTAACGTGGGCGGAGGTGTTAGTAATGAAAGTATTGTTATTCAGGGCAACCTCAGAGACGCAATCATGACATACCTAAAAGAGTGTGGGTTCGCGGTTAAACGCGTCGGTGGGTAGCTTCCAATCGACCGGTCCTTGGCTGTGCTGCACTAAAAATGCATTTGCCAAATTGAAGTGGTTATTTCCAAACCAATGCCCCCTATTTGCGCTCAAAGGCGAAGGATGACCACTTTCTAGCACGGCTAAGTGGCTGAGTTTTCGAAGGGGCTTGGCTTGTTTTTTAGCCTGATTTCCCCAAAACATGAACACCATAGGTTGCCCCTTTTCCGCTAGGTATTGAACCACAGACGTGGTGAACGACTCCCAGCCCTTGTTTCTATGTGCATTAGCCTCACCCACCCGAGTTGTGAGTACGGTATTTAACAGCAGAACGCCTTGGTCTGCCCAAGAATCTAACCGACCATTTGGTACCAGGGGATTTCCGCTCTCGATTAAAATATTTTTTAGTGAGGCCGGGATATATTTAGGCCTTTTAGTTGAAAAAGCCATTCCGTCTGCCACCCCTAAGGCGGGGTACGGGTCTTGCCCAATGATCACGACTTTCACTTGGTGCCCTGGGCAACGCTCAAAAGCGCTAAAAATAGCATTAGGCTCTGGTGTGCAGGGGTACTCTGCGTATTCCCTGCTTAGCCAGGTAGAAAGCTCGTCTAGTTTTGCCTGAACATCGGTCGATTTAAAGAGCCCCTCCCATTGGGCAATCGGAAACGTAAAAAACATATTTAAAGATAGTTAAAGCCGTTATCTTTGTCGTTTCAAAGATGAACGCACTTTTCCAAAAGGCCATTGCCGATCTCGAATTCAACACCGTTTGTGATCAAATCTCTGCACTCTGTCACACAGAAAAGGCACGCGAATTGGCAAATAATTTACCTATCTATTTTTCGGAAGACGAAGTGCGGCAAACGCTCAGCTTTACTGCTGAATACGTATCGAGTTTTGAAAATGAAAACCGAATCCCCAACCACGCTTTTGAGCCTATAGATGCAGAATTAAGTTTACTCAGAATCGAAAATACGGCAATAGAGACAGAGGGTTTTCAGCGAATTTCTCAGGTGTGCGAACTTTTCGAGGCCCATTACAAGTTTTTTAAAAAATTTAATACCTACTACCCCACCTTGTCTGCGCGCTTAGACACATTAGTTTATCAGGCAGAAATCAAGAAGCAAATAGCCGAAGTGATTGATCGGTTCGGGGTGATTAAATCCAATGCCTCTCCGGTTTTGAACAATTTAAGAAGGAGCATAAATGAGGTAAGGGCAAAAATCAATCAAAGCTTTGGTGCCGCTCTTAATCACAACTCTAAATTAGACTATCTAGATGAAATACGTGAATCGGTAATCGACAATCAGCGGGTTCTAGCCGTTAAGTCGATGTATAGGCGAAAGGTAAAGGGTTCGCTCATGGGTGCCTCAAAGACCGGTTCTATAGTCTATATCGTTCCTGAGTCTACCCAAAAGTATTCGAGAGACTTAGCAGAGTTAACCTACGAAGAGACCCAAGAGATTCGTCGGATTTTGGTAGAACTTACCAATTTTATCCGCCCGTCTAAACGCGACCTAGAGCTTTATGCAGATTACCTAGTGCACACAGACCTCATTTCTTCTAAAGCCAAATACGCTCAGAAAATTGGGGCAATTATGCCTGAGCTAAATACCGACCGCAGGCTTTATCTAAAGGATGCCTACCACCCATTGCTTCTGCTTCAGAACAAAAAGGAGAGTCGCCCAACCAAGCCGCAAACTATTGAACTGCACCCTGAGAATCGAATCATTGTCATCTCTGGGCCAAATGCTGGAGGAAAGAGCATTACCTTAAAGACGGTAGGCTTGCTTCAACTCATGCTGCAGGCAGGGGTACTTATTCCGGTGCACCGCAACAGCTCCGTCTGTCTATTTGAAAACTTCTTAACCGACATAGGTGATAATCAATCGATCGAGAATCACTTAAGCACGTACAGCTACCGTTTAAAGAATATGAGGCAATTTCTGAACAAGTGTGACGACACTACATTGTTCTTGATTGATGAGTTCGGAACCGGCTCTGACCCTGAATTAGGCGGAGCGTTGGCAGAGGTCTTTCTTGAAGAGTTTTACGAGCGCCAGGCATACGGAGTGATCACGACGCATTATGCCAATCTTAAACTCTTGGCTAACGAATTAGAGCACGCAACCAATGCCAATATGCTCTTTGATAATTCAACTCTAGAACCCACCTACCAACTCGTGCTCGGAGAGGCCGGAAGTTCGTTCACCTTTGAAGTAGCTGAAAAGAATGGCATCCCCTATCGCTTTTTAAATAGAGCCAAGAAAAAAATTGAGCGTGGAAAGATTCGATTCGATCAGACGATTGCAAAGCTTCAAAAAGAGCGCTCTAAAATGACAAAGACAGAGTCGGTTTTAGACGAGCAAGCTAAGCGCGCCAAAATCGAAGCCGAGAAGCTCGAAAAACTCAATGAAAAGCTAGACGACAAACTCAAAAACTACCAGCAACTTTACGATTACCACCAGCGCATGATACAGCTTGGTCAAAAACTCGACGAGTTGTCTGAACGGTATTTTGTAGATCAAAAGAAGCGCAACCTGATCAGTAGTCTCATTCATTTAGTGGAGACCGAAAATAGTAAGCGTAAGAAAAAGAATGTGGCGACAGTTAAAGATGAGCGCAAATCAAAACAAACCCAAGAAGCGGCGCTCAAAGATGACCTGAAGTCTTTGCCGACAAAATCGCCTGTTGTGACTAAGAAAAAGGTCAAAGAAAAACCGGACCTCGCTTCTTTTAAAGTAGGTGATAAAGTGCGATTAGAAGAAAGCAAGTCAACTGGTACTATTGACGCTATTGAAAAAGAGATTGCCACGGTCAATTACGGTATGTTTACCACAAAGGTGCACCTGTCCAAATTAGAGAAACACTAATCTGTCTTGAACAAGCCCACTATCATTTACGATTCTCATTGCACCTTCTGCACCGCCTCAATAGATTGGGTAGCCAGAAGAGACCCTAGTCAGTTTTTTGCCTTTGAACCATCCGGATCCAACCAAACAGCTATATGGCTCAAAGAGCGAGGAATAGATGCGCAGTTGACCGACAAAACGCTGATTTTAATTAAACCGGGAGAAGGCTGGTTCATAAGAGCGGAGGCAATCGGTGAAATTTGCACTCACCTGAATCCTAAACCCTGGTGGTTCTTTCTCTTTACTATTTTTCCAAATTCCTTTTTAGATATCGGCTATAAGCTCGTG
Organism: Flavobacteriaceae bacterium; assembly: GCA_030836435.1. GTDB lineage: Bacteria > Bacteroidota > Bacteroidia > Flavobacteriales > Flavobacteriaceae > UBA3478. The sequence continues at coordinate 1,598 of JAURPW010000045.1, read as the reverse complement.
TCTTATTTTAGGCGCTGGAGTAATTGAGCCACCTCTTTGTTCAGGGGTTTAACACGGTTAAACGTAGTGCTTTGATAGGCATTAGGGTTCATTAGGCCATGCTGCTCGAGTATAGGCATCATATGCTGGTAGTCAGAGGCGGTTTTTCCGGCTAACAGCCAGTTCATGCTCTCTTCATCAGGATGCTCCTTAATCAACTCGATAAATCCAGGTAAATAAAGGCGGTCTTTAGTGAATCCTCCTCCCCTATACAAGCGTGTTACTAATTTAAACGCATGGTCTCTTGAAAGTTTATACTCACCTACCAATTGATCGAAACTGGCTGCAAACGAAAGTCCTTTAATAACATTGTCGGCCAGTATAACCCTAACAGCCAATTCAAATATTCTATCAAAATTTAAGGCTCCTGAATAGTACTCTGCCAGAACAGCTAACCCCTCTTGGGTTTGAACGTTGAACGGAAAGCCTAGGCTAAAGATCTTGAGTTTCTGATTCTCAGCATTAAAGGTGGTTACCAGATGCACACCTATTTCATGATTAGCTAGAGCTTCTAACTCTAAAGCTGAAAAGCGTTCTCCCTTCTTGAGAATAACCGATTTTTTGCTGTTGCTCACCATGGCTTTCGAGCTAATATGCGTAGCCGATTTTACGGTGACGTTAAATCCGTATTGATTCACAAATGTCTTCATGTACTCAAGGGCCTCATCAGTAGTGTGCAGTCGCTGATGGCTCGTTAAGTTTATTTTACTCTTTGATGCTTTTATCAAAGCATGGGCGCGCTGTATGTCTAGTGCCGAAGGAGCACCGAAGGTTTTAAGGCTAGATCGCAAAAACAACTCTTTTTTTCCCACATGTTCGACGCAATCTAAAATGCCACTGAAATACCACCTAAGCTGTTCATACAGTTCGGCAATCGCTTCATTTTCAATTTTTTGCATTTTGAGCTTAAACAACTCTTTTCGGATGGCTCGCAGGTTCAACGTACACTTGGGGTAGCGAAAAACAGGATCTACACTATAACCGCTCTTGTAAAATTTTTGTCGCTCTTTTTCGGCATTGATCGGATTGATGTAGAGCAGTAATTCGACCTTATTCAGTAGTTGGTAGGTCCGCAGGTCAATCTGTTGAAGCTTGGCGAACGGTGCACTCATAACTCAGAAATAAGCATTTTATCTATTACCGCTTGAAGTTTATGGGCAGTTTCTTCAACCTTTTCAAGGTAAACTTCAGCAGTCAGCTCGTCGCAGAAGTACTTTTTAAATTCTGTAGCGAGCACCAAACAGTTCTCATGTTGATTCATTAGTTGCTGCAAGAAAGCTCCTTTACCAAAGAAGGTATTGTTTTCAGCAACCCAAAACGTATCAAAAGAATGTGATAACAGATTCAAATAGCGCTCAATGAATGCTCCCCAAACGGCACGATCAACCTTGGAAGTACCCACATTTATTTCGGGCACTTCTCTCTCCCAGCGCTTGTAGTTATAGCTGTGAATGTCAAACACGAGTATAGGTCGATCTGAAAACTGTTGCACTAAGGAGCGCATCAGGTGATGAATAACGGTATAACAACGCGTGTATCGATTTAATGCAGCTGTTTTT
>JAURPW010000044.1:0-4495 GCA_030836435.1 Flavobacteriaceae bacterium | reverse complement strand
ATGGAGTTTCGCTCTATGCAGGGTATCTGAACCAATCCACCTATGGGGTCGCAGGTGAGTCCGAGATGGTGTTCCATGGCAATTTCAGCTGCCGTAAGTACTTGGTGTACATCGCCACCCATCAGTTCGGTTAGGGCTGCGGCGGCCATGGCAGAAGAAACGCCGATTTCGGCTTGGCATCCGCCCATAGCAGCAGAAATGGTAGCGTTCTTCTTGAATAAGGTTCCAATTTCAGCGGCCACACAGAGAAAGCGCCTAATGTGATCTGTACCGGCGCGGTGGTTTTCGATAACTAAGTAATAGAGCAGCACCGCAGGGACAACGCCCGCACTTCCGTTAGTAGGAGCGGTAACCACTCTTCCCATGGCCGCATTCTCTTCGTTTACAGCTATTGCGAAACAGCTCACCCATTTCAAGATCTCTCTGAAGTAGACCTTGGTTTTGCGTATTGAAGCTATCCATTCATCGGGGTTCGAATAGCGCGCCTCTTTTATGAGCGATTTGTGCATATCAAAGGCACGCCTTTTCACTTGAAGATGGCCAGGAAGGTATCCGCCGCTATGGCAGCCCTTATAGGCGCAGTCACGCATAACCTGGTAGATAGCGTCTAATCTTTGGTGTACGTAGTTCTCTGAGTAGCGCTTCTTTTCGTTTTCCAAAACGATGTCTGAGATCTTTTTCTGCTGACTTATGCAATGATTGAGTAAGTCTTTGGCGCTTTGGCTCGGATAGGTATAAGCGTATTCAGGCTCAATTCGAGCAGAAACCTCTTCTGCGCTACTAATGAATCCGCCCCCCAGAGAATAAAAGGTCTGACTGTAAACGGGCCGCTCATCTGCGAAAACTGAAAAGGTCATGGCATTCGGATGGTGGGGCAAGAAAGTTTTTCGAAAAATGAGCTGTTCACTGGGATCGAATGAAAGGGTCTTCTCACCAAATAAGTTCAGCTGATGCGTATGGGAGACCTGCTCGACGGTAGACTCGATTTCTGCCGCGCTTACTGACTCGTAATCGAGTGCACTTAACCCGCAGATAATGGCCTTGTCTGTGTAATGCCCTTTTCCGGTTAAAGAGAGCGAACCGTAGAGCTCTATCTGGATCTGATTGATCGAATCTATTGGAATGTTTTCGGCTTGAAGGCGACGCCTCAATTCAAGCGCGGCACGCCAAGGTCCTAGCGTATGAGAACTCGACGGACCGACCCCAATGCTAAGCATTTCGAAGATGCTGATCGCACGCATACGCCTTCTTTTTTACCAAAGATATCTCAAAAAATATGACAGCTTGTCAGGATTAGTACTCTGGCATAATGATTGACTTATGGGGTTAAAAAAGAAATCTTTCAGTTATGAGCAAAATCATAGGTATTGACTTAGGAACCACAAACTCTTGTGTTTCGGTAATGGAAGGAAACGATCCCGTTGTGATCCCAAACGCCGAAGGAAAGAGAACAACCCCCTCGATGATTGCTTTTGTTGACGGCGGAGAAATTAAAGTAGGGGATCCGGCCAAAAGACAAGCGGTGACCAATCCACATAAAACGATTTACTCGATTAAACGTTTCATGGGTAATAAGTTCTCTGAATCGTCTAAAGAAGTTAAACGCGTGCCTTACGAGGTCGTAAAAGGAGATAACGATACCCCAAGGGTAAAAATTGACGACAGATTGTACACCCCTCAAGAGCTTTCGGCCATGATTCTTCAAAAAATGAAGAAAACAGCTGAAGACTACTTGGGCCAAGCAGTGACACGTGCAGTGATTACTGTTCCGGCTTACTTCAACGATGCCCAAAGACAGGCAACAAAAGAGGCCGGAGAAATTGCAGGATTAACCGTTGAGCGCATCATAAACGAGCCTACAGCGGCGTCTTTAGCCTACGGACTCGACAAGAAAAATACCGATCAAAAGATTGTGGTATTTGACTTTGGTGGAGGAACCCATGACGTGTCTATCTTGGAACTAGGTGATGGTGTTTTTGAGGTACTCGCCACCGACGGTGACACCCACCTTGGAGGAGACGATGTAGACCAAAAAATAATCGACTGGTTGGCTGAAGAGTTTAAGTCAGACGAGTCTATCGATTTGCGCGATGATGCTATGGCCCTTCAGCGTTTGAGAGAAGCGGCAGAAAAGGCCAAGATCGAACTTTCGTCTTCGAACCAAACAGAGATTAACTTGCCTTATGTTACAGCCACAGCCACTGGGCCCAAGCACTTAGTGCGCACCCTGTCTAGAGCTAAATTCGAGCAGTTGATCGCAGACCTTGTAGAGCGCACCATTAAGCCGTGCGAGTCGGCTTTGAAGTCAGCCGGATTGTCTAAAAGCGATATCGATGAAATCATCTTGGTAGGAGGATCAACCCGTATTCCTGCAGTGCAGGCTGCCGTTGAAAAATTCTTCGGAAAGGCCCCCTCTAAAGGTGTTAACCCCGACGAGGTGGTAGCTGTGGGAGCGGCCATCCAAGGAGGAGTATTAACCGGTGACGTTAAAGATGTATTGCTGCTAGATGTCACTCCATTGTCATTAGGTATTGAAACCATGGGCGGAGTGGCGACAAAGCTCATTGAGTCAAACACTACCATTCCGACCAAAAAATCTCAGGTATTTTCAACAGCGGCTGACAACCAGCCTTCGGTTGAGATTCACGTGATTCAGGGAGAACGTCCAATGGCCGCCGACAATAAGACGATCGGACGCTTTCACCTCGATGGCATTCCACCCGCGCAGAGAGGAACTCCTCAAATTGAGGTAACCTTCGATATCGACGCTAACGGAATCATCAAGGTTTCGGCTACCGACAAGGCCACCGGAAAGTCTCAAGACATACGCATTGAAGCTTCTTCGGGATTAACTCAAGAAGAAATCGAGCGCATGAAGGCCGAAGCAGAAGCCAACGCCGAAGCTGACAAGCAGGTTAAAGAAAACGCTGAAACCTTGAATCAGGCCGATCAAATGATTTTTCAAACCGAAAAGCAGCTGGCTGAATTTGGCGACAAGCTATCTGATGAGAAAAAGAAACCGATCACCGAAGGTCTTGAATCGCTTAAAAAAGCCTTTGAAACCAAAGAAATAGCTGCGGTTAAACCAGCGCTTGATGCGATCAACGAGGCTTGGAAAAACGCTTCTGAAGAGATGTACAAGGCGCAGGCCGAATCGGGCGAACCAAATGCCGCTGACGCCTCTTCTGCCGATTCATCTAGCTCAGACAGCAACAGTTCAGACAACGTTGAAGACGTTGATTTTGAAGAGGTGAAATAGAGTAAATGTTTTTGTCTATGAAAATGCCACGCTTTTTTGCGTGGCATTTTTTATTATATCAGCAAATCCAATTATATTTGCCCCCTCGAAAGGAGAGATGGCAGAGTGGTCGAATGCGGCGGTCTTGAAAACCGTTGAGGGTCACACCTCCGGGGGTTCGAATCCCTCTCTCTCCGCAACACCAAAAAGCCCTCACACGAAAGTGTGAGGGCTTTTTACTTTAAAGCCACACGAGCTCGCTCGGTGGGGCGTCAAAGTAAAAAGTGCTCGGCTGCAGATATGCAGCGGGGCTTTTTGGTGTTGCAGGATCCTCCCTTGCGGATCACGCGCGATTAGCGCGTAATCCCTAGAGAAAGAAGTGCTTGGCGACACACGAGCTCGCTCGGTGTCAAGAGCTAAATCCTTGCGCCTCTTGAGTTCTAAAAACCGAATAGATTTTAGAGTCGATCGGGTAGTCCCAACACCCCATGCGATGGTAGAGATCTCCGCCAAAGCCCTTCTTGTATACATGAACTCCGTGCAGGGGGTGGCTCTTGTTGAGATTAGGAGCAGATCCGAACATGTCGTAGTGATCACATCCGCAGGCCTTGGCTAACTTAATTGACTCCCATTGAAGCGCATAAGCTCCCATAAGCCTATGGCTCGAATCGGAGGAGGCTCCGTATAAATAGGTGGCTCTTTTGCCAGAAATCACCAAAAACATGGCGGCTACAAAAGTGCCTTCATACTCTGCCATAAGCATCTTCACTGCCACACCCTTCTTGTGGTTGTCTTGATTGGCCAATATGTTGCTGAAAAATTCAGCGCTTTGCAACGGTAGCTCGTGCCTCAGGGCCGTCTCTGTATACAAGGCATACCATTGCGTAATATGTTCGATTCCGTATTCGTTTACTTGAACACCCTGTTTAATGGCCTTTCGAATAGCGTAGCGGGTGTTAAAACGCATGTTGTAAAGCAGCTCCTCCTCCGGCGCATTTAAGTCGATAAAGAAGGTGTTTTTAGGTAAGTTATCGGTGAGGCTTTTTTTGAGGTTACCCGTTAACGTATTGAAATTCAATCGGTACTCTTGGGTCTCAGATGGGGGTGGGCCAATCCAATTGCCGTGTTGGTCGAAATAGTCCTTCTCAGCAGACCATTGATTTTGCCAGAGCAGGTCGTACCTAATAAAAAGGCAATTTGTCGGAAGCCTAGCGATTAGCGATTCTGACAGCTGTTCCAAGAATGGTCCTTGATTCT
>JAURPW010000005.1:0-9118 GCA_030836435.1 Flavobacteriaceae bacterium | reverse complement strand
TTAATGACCGTGGCTAACATGCCCATATGGTCTCCTTGAACGCGATCCATTCCTTGGCCAGCTCCCGAAAGCCCTCTAAATATGTTGCCCCCGCCAATAACAACGGCCACTTCAATGTTATGCTGAATCACGGCTTTGATTTCGCGAGCGTATTGCTCTAATCTCTTGGCGTCGATTCCGTATTGTTGAGTTCCCATTAGGGACTCTCCGCTAAGCTTAAGGAGAATTCTTTGATAGCGCATGGCCCTATTTTTGTAATTCAAAAGTACATAAAAAAGCCATCCTTTGGGGACGGCTTATGGTTGGGTAAAAAACAAACAGAGGGATTAACCTAGTGCCACACGTCTGAATGCGGTGACGCTAAGGCTCTTATCTGCCGATTTAACGTACTGGTCCACACTCAATTTATTGTCTTTGATAAAGTCTTGATTAACGAGTGTATTGTCTTTAAAGAAGCGCTTGAGTTTTCCTTTGGCTATGTTTTCTAACATGTCTTCAGGCTTTCCTTCTTGACGCAGTTGATCTTTGGCAATCTCAATTTCTTTGTCAATTATAGATTGGTCTACTGCTTCTTCATTTAGAGCTACCGGATTCATGGCAGCAGCCTGCATCGCGACGTCTTTGGCAATTACCTCGGCCTGTACGACCTTAGCAGAAAGTCCAACCAAAGTGGCAATCTTATTTCCGGCATGAATGTACGAGCCCACGAAAGGAGCATCTAACGATTCAAAAGCGCCAATTTCAATTTTTTCACCGATTACCCCGGTTTGCTCGATAAGCTTCTCAGCGACGCTAATTGAACCGTAGTTTTTTGAAAGCAGGTCTTCTAGTGAGTTAGACTCAAGCGCAAGTTGCGCAATGTCATTAGCCATGGCTATAAAAGAATCGTTCTTAGCCACAAAATCGGTTTCGCAGTTTAAAGAGATCACTACTCCCCGTGTAGCTGCCGCGTTAACGACGGCTATAGCGGCTCCTTCAGAAGAGTCACGATCAGCTCTATTCGCTGCAACTTTCTGACCCTTCTTGCGAAGAATTTCAATAGCCTTTTCAAAATCACCCTCGGCTTCAACTAATGCCTTTTTACAGTCCATCATTCCGGCTCCGGTGGTCTTTCTTAATTTGTTAACATCTGCTGCAGAGATTGCGCTCATATCTTCAATGGTTTTTTGGTTCTTCTAAAAATGCCTAAGGCTTAAAGGTCTGTTTTTCGAATAAACACAAGGTTAAGAAAAGGTTGTAAACTTAGGCTTTATTAGTTTCCTCTTCGCTAGCCTCTGTGCCTTGCTCTTCTTGGGTAGCTGCTTCGGTCTCTTCTGTTTCTTCGGCGTCATTCTCTTCGAAATCAACCTCGTCAATAGCTCCTTCGCTAGCGTCTAATTTGTCCGCCTTACGCTCAGATAGACCCTCGTTAATAGCTGCAGTAACACTAGATAGAATGATATCTATTGACTTTCCGGCATCATCGTTTGCTGGAATGACGTAATCGATATCTCTTGGGTCGCAATTGGTGTCTACCATGGCGAAAACTGGAATGTTCAGGCGCAAGGCTTCCTTAACCGCAATGTGCTCTCTCATCACGTCTACAATAAACAGTGCTCCTGGTAAACGGGTCATATCAGAAATCGAGCCCAAGTTTTTCTCCAGCTTGGCGCGTAAACGCTCTACTTGAAGTTTTTCTTTCTTAGAAAGGGTGTTGAAGGTTCCGTCTTTCTTCATGCGATCGATAGAACTCATTTTCTTCACCGCTTTGCGGATGGTAATGAAGTTGGTTAGCATTCCACCGGGCCAGCGCTCAGTGATATAGGGCATATTTACTGCCGCAACTTTCTCTGAAACGATGCCTTTTGCTTGCTTTTTGGTGGCTACAAAAAGAATTTTGCGCCCTGAAGCAGCTATTTTCTTGAGGGCCTCATTGGCCTCTTCAAGCTTAGCTACAGTTTTGTACAGGTTAATTACGTGAATTCCGTTACGCTCCATGTAGATGTAAGGAGCCATGTTAGGATTCCATTTTCTAGTGAGGTGACCAAAATGCACACCTGCGTCTAGAAGTTGTTTAACTTCGACTTTTGCCATTTTTAATTTAGTTTACGTTCTGATTTAGCAATAAATCGGTGGTCATTTTCAACAAATTCGCCCGATCTATTTAGATGCTAAACTAAACTGGTTATTATTAGTATGTATAAAGAACATGTTCGCTAAAACGTCATTAACGTTTAGAGAACTGGAATTTCTTTCTTGCTTTTTTCTGACCGAACTTCTTGCGTTCTACCATTCGAGGATCTCTAGTGAGCAATCCTTCTGGTTTGAGCGACAATCTAAACTCTTGATCAATCTCGCAAAGAGCTCTAGAGATCGCTAGTCTTAGGGCCTCGGCCTGACCGGTGATTCCCCCACCAAATACAGAAGCTTTCACATCGTATTTTCCGGCAGTCTCTGTCAGTTCAAAGGGCTGATTGACTTTGTATTGTAGGGTACCCGTAGTAAAATAGTTATCTAGGGGTCTTTTGTTGATTACCACAGTTCCGTTTCCTTCAGTTAAGTAAACGCGGGCTACTGCCGTTTTTCTTCTCCCGATTTTATGAATTACTCCCATTACTGTTTAAAGCTATTTGAGGTCGTTAAGATTGATTTGAACCGGCTGTTGAGCTTGTTGATCGTGCTCTGCTCCGCTGTATACTCTCAGATTTCTGAAAAGCTCGGCGCCTAACTTATTCTTTGGAAGCATTCCTTTGATCGCATTTTCAATGATGCGTTCTGGATGACTTTGAAAAAGTTCTTTAGTAGTTGTTTCGCGTTGCCCACCTGGATATCCTGTGTGACGAAGGTATTTTTTGTCCGTAGCCTTATTACCCGTCAAAACCACTTTTTCTGCATTGATAACGATTACATTATCTCCACAATCAACGTGAGGGGTAAAGCTCGGTTTGTTTTTTCCTCTAAGAATCATAGCAATCTTTGAGGCCAATCGTCCCAAAACTTGCCCTTCGGCATCAACCAAAACCCATTGCTTAGTCACACTAGCTGCGTTGGCTGATTTGGTTTTATAACTTAATGTATCCACAGTATAAAAAGGTTTTATATCGCTACACGTTAAAACTAACGGGCTGCAAATGTACAATTATTCGGTTGAAATGCAAATCAATGAAAAAAGGTTTTTGAAGTTTAATGTGCTTCAAACCAGTTGGCTCCAAATCCTACTTCTACCTCAAGCGGCACAGTTAATTGGGCCGCGTTCTGCATTTCGAATTTAACGAGTGCGGTAAGTTGGTCAATTTCGTCTTTTGGACAGTCAAAGACAAGCTCATCGTGCACCTGTAAAAGCATAGAGCTCTTTAGTCCTTCTGCCTTTATGCGTCGATCTATTGCGAGCATAGCCCTCTTAATGATGTCTGCCGCCGATCCTTGAATAGGGGCGTTCACCGCGTTGCGCTCTGCTGCTGATCTGACCACGGCATTTGCTGCGTTTATGTCGCTCAAATACCTCCGGCGCTTGAACAGGGTTTCTACATAGCCGTTTTCGCGGGCAAAGCTCACTTGGTGTTGCACATAGGCCCTTAATTTGGGGTAGGTGGCATAATAGGTTTCTATGAGTTCTTTGGCGTCTGAACGCGATAAATCGGTTTGATTGCTGAGCCCAAATGCGGATACTCCATAAATGATTCCAAAGTTGACCGTTTTCGCCTGGCTTCGTTGTTCGCGGCTAACCTCAGAAAGTGCAATTCCGAACACCTTAGAGGCAGTTGAGGCGTGAATGTCTTCTCCATTTTTAAAGGCCTCTATCATGGTGTCTTCTTCGCTCAGCGCCGCTATGACGCGCAACTCTATTTGAGAGTAATCAGCCGCTAAAAGTACGTGAGCCTCGTCTTTAGCCACGAATGCTTTTCTAATGAGGCGCCCGTTTTCTGTTCGGATCGGAATATTTTGCAGGTTCGGATGCACGCTGCTTAACCTTCCAGTGGCCGCCACGGTTTGCATAAATTGGGTGTGTATACGCCCCGTCTCCGCATTGATCTGTTCGGGCAGTGCCTCTACATAAGTGTTGAGTAGCTTGGCCAGCCCTCGATACGTCAAAAGGTCTGAGGCGATTTGGTGTTTCTTAGCGAGCTCGGTCAAAATCTCTTCAGAAGTTGCGTATTGCCCCGTTTTGGTCTTCTTTGGTTTATCGACCAACTTCAATTTTTCAAACAGCACGATCCCCAGCTGTTTCGGAGAGGCGAGGTTAAAGGTTTGGTCAGCCTGCGCATAGACCGATTGTTCGAGCTGTTCTAACTGCTCGCTGAACTGCTTTTTAAGCGTATTTAGATACGCATCGTTGAGCTTAATGCCGTTAAACTCCATTTGCGCAAGCACCCTTACTAAGGGTATTTCTAACTCTTGATAGAGTTCGAGAAGTTCCCATTTCTGCAGTTCTTGTTTAAGCGGATGGTACAATCTCAATGCGAAGTCGCTAAGACTGCAGGCATATTCTTTAAAAACGGCCGGATCTTCAAGCTCTAAACTCACGCCTTTACTTGACTTTACATCAAGTACCGTTTCAAGTCTAGGCGCATCTAATCCGAGATAGCTTTTGCTCAGTACACTCAGATCGTGAGACCTATCTGGATTGATCAAATAGTGCGCTAATGTGGTGTCAAATAATGATGCGTTTACGGTAAATCCGTGCCTTCTTAATATGTTCAGAGTTTCCTTTAATTGATGGCCAATCAGCGTAATCTTCGAATTGAAGAACTGCTGAAGTTTGTGCCAGAGCGCAGTTTCTCGATTCGCATCTAAAGGCAGCGGTACATAAAACCCTTTGAAGGCCTGCCACGAGAAGGAAATACCAAATAGGGATCCGCTCATGGGATCGGCAGCAGTATTAAACACCGAAATGCTCACCTCTGTCTGCTGGTATAGTGCTTCAAAAAAGAGCTCTTCGCTTCTCGGACTATCAATTAGCTGGTAAAGGTGAATAGTTTCGGTTGGATTTTGGGCGGAGGGTTCAGCGTCAAAAAGTGAAAACTGACCACTGCCAGCGAAGGTGTTCAGTGCGCCTAGCGGCTGTGCCTTCGAATCTTGAGCGGGGGTCTGAATCGCCTCGGGTGAGGCCTCGTGGGCAAATATCTTGTGAAATTGTTCTTTAAGCCTTCTGAACTCCAAGGTGTCGAAAAGGCGGTCAATCTCGTCTAGGTTTGGAGCAGAGCGAATAAAGGTGTCCGGATTGAATTCGACATCGCAATCGGTTTTAATGGTGGCCAATTGCTTAGATAGAATTCCTAAGGAGGCATGCTCTTCGATGCGTTCTTTCAGTTTTCCACTTAGCTCATGAAGGTTTTCAAGCAGCTTTTCTAAGCTGCCGTAAGTTTGAATGAACTTCTTAGCCGTCTTGTCGCCAACGCCGGGCAAACCGGGAATATTGTCGCTGGCATCACCCATCATACCCAGGTAGTCGATGACCTGCTCTGGGCGCTCAACCCCGAATCGCTCTTGAACCTGCGGAATACCCCAGATCTCGATGTCGTTACCCATTCTTGAGGGGCGGTACATAAAAATATGCTCGCTGACCAACTGGCCGAAGTCTTTGTCTGGGGTTACCATGAACACCTCAAACCCTTGCTTTTCAGCTTGCTTAGAAAGGGTTCCGATAAGGTCGTCGGCCTCATAGCCTTCTTGAACAACAATCGGAATGTCCATGGCCTTTAGCAACGATTCGATGTGAGGTATGGCGAACCGAATCGCGTCTGGGGTTTCTTGACGATTAGCCTTATACTCCGAGAATAGTTCTGCGCGTTCAGTACTTCCTCCTTTGTCAAAGCAAACAGCGATATACTCGGGCTGTTCGCGCTTTATGAGATCTAAAAGCGCATTCATAAACCCCATTATTGCAGAGGTGTCTTCACCCTTAGAGTTTACCCTGGGATTCTTGATTAGCGCGAAGTAGCCCCTAAAAATAAGTGCGTAGGCGTCGACTAGAAAAAGTCGTTTTGCGGTATTCTTACTCATATTTCAGCCGTCAAGAGGGTGCAAGATAACGGAATTTTAACTGTTCATAGGGCATTTAAAACGTACTTTTACAGGCCTAAAACTGAGTTGTGTTTTACGTCTTTTTTACGCTTTTCTATATAGCCCTTGTTTTTTACGGCCACAGCGCCCTGAAGGTGCTATTGCGTTCAAACCGAATTATGTGGGTCTTTTGGGTGCTTACCTTGGGACTGTTTTTTGCGGGCTTTGTCTTGCGGGCATTCAACATCTCTTTAGGCACGCGGGTCGAACTGTACCTGACCGGTTTGCTTTTTGCGGTGACGTTTGGCCTCTTGCTGTTAAGCTTCTTTTTGATTCTTGAAGATGTGGTGCGCCTGTTCTCATGGATAAGGGCGAAGCTAAAGTCAATGCTTGGTAAGCCTCATTATACACGCATTGACCGAAGGCGATTTATTAGCGCTACGGCGGTTACGGTCGGAGCGCTTCCGTTCTCTTCTCTTGTGATTGGAATGGGCGCGCGCAACAAGTACACACTACACACCTATGACCTAGTCTTTGACCGACTTCCAAGCGCATTTGATGGATATACCATTGTACAGATCTCAGACCTTCATCTAGGCAGTTTTGCCTCACTAGATGAATTTCAACCCGGCCTTGATTTGATCAATGAGCAGCAGGCAGACTTGTTGCTGTTTACCGGAGACATGGTGAACAATAAGTCTTCAGAGGCCACACCCTACATAGACGCGTTGGCCGCTCTGCAGGCCAAAGACGGAAAGTTTGCGGTCTTAGGCAATCACGATTACGGCAGCTACAACAGAGACTTTGATGAACAGATGGCCAAAGATGACGTGCAAAATCTGCTTAACATGCAGCGGCAAATGGGGTTTAGAACCTTAAATAATGAAAGTGTTAGCATTTCAAAAGGTGAGGCGTTTTTCAATTTGGTTGGCGTTGAAAATTGGGGCAGTGGTAGGTTTCTCAAGGCAGGAGATTTGAAAAAGGCCACGAGTCAAATTGACGACAAGGTATTCACGCTTTTGATGTCGCACGATCCGTCACACTGGGAGGCTGAGGTATTGAATCACGAGAAAAAGATAGATCTCTGCTTAAGCGGTCACACGCACGGCTTTCAATTTGGAGTGGAGATTGCCGGATACAAATGGAGCCCAATACAGTATAGGTATCCGCAATGGGCCGGAATGTACGAGAAGAACAACCTGCTACTAAACGTGAACCGCGGATTCGGTTTTCTAGGCTACCCGGGGCGTTTCGGTATATGGCCCGAAATCACGCGCATTCGTCTAAAATCAAGTGAATTCAGCTCAGTTGAATAGCAATTTTACTAACTTGCAGCACCAATTGATTTAAACATGTCAAAATTTGGTGATTTAATCGACCTAGAGGTTCCGGTTCTCTTCAATTTCTACGCCGAATGGAACGACGCCTCTCTTTCAATGACGCCCGTTCTCAAAGACGTAGCTGCGGCCCTTGGAGATAAGGGTAAGGTGATCAAGATCGATGTAGATAAAAATCAAGAATTGTCTCAGGCCCTTCGCATCAAAGGGCTTCCTACGCTCATCATCTACAAAAAGGGTGAAATGATGTGGCGCCAAAGCGGCGAGCTTGACGCAAACACCTTGCTTGGCATTATAAGCGAGTACGTTTAAGCCCCTTCTTTATGTTATTCTTGCTCTAATTGAGCGTTTTCCAAAATATACACTAAGTCGTTAATGTAGCCGTTGTACTCTTCGGTGAATGGAGCGACAAAATCTTCGTCGTTGGCCTCAGTAGACAAATCGAGTACCCGTCTTGTGGCTTCGAGATCGCTGTAGATCTCTTCGATTCGTCGGTAACTTTCTTCGGCATTTAGGGTGGTGTAATAGGCCAGATGATCAAGATAAAGAGTCAGTAATTCAGTGGCTAACTTTTGGGCTTTTTCTACTGCAGAAACGGCGTAGTACCCTTGAATAAAGGGTTCAACAAAGGCGTAGTATCTAAAAGCTTTTAGCGGCATTTTCTCAACGGCTAGATCGATTATGTTTTCGGCCTTTTCGAACTGCTCGTCTACTATAAGTTGCTCGACTAGTCTCGCCATATTACTTCTAAAAGATATTCCTTGGGCCCGGGTCTGCGGGTCTATATACACTGACGGGTCATCTGAGTTGCCCCATTCCCAATCCATCACAATTTCGTACATCAGGTCGGTGTCTATTCTTCCCATGTCGAATGCGCCGCTGTCTTCGGTGTAAATCGGTACGAGTTTGTAGACCAATCCGTCGAGCTGTAAATAGTCTTTCATATATAGGTATTCTCCCGAATCGAGGCTACCTCCGGAGAAATAGATCGGGCGCTTCCAGTTGTTGGTGTTGAGCATATCGAGCATCAACAGTCTGTTTTTGGGTAGCGCACTTTTGGGAAGATCGATGTCTATATAATCCACAATCATCTCAGCGTCTTTGGCAGCCACAAGGCCCGACTCTAGAACTGCGTTTTTATCTACCGGTACTCTTATCTTGTTAGAAGGGTAATAGACGATGTCAAGCTGTTCTTCTTTAAAATCGCTCATATCTACCCCTTGCTGTCTCATGAGATAGCTCAATTTGGTTTCTGGTTTTCCGCTACTGACCCAATCCATAAATTTGCTCAGTGGCCAACGCTCTTCTGCTAATTCGGGAACCGGCTGATAATAAAGTACATCTCGGGTTCCAAAGCGGTATTGATTATGCGTGAGTTGAGACGGAATAGGTTCGCTCTCATAGGCCTTTCGCTTCATTTGATCGATGTACCAGTCGGTGGCTAATAGGCTTGAGTTGACCACCCTGACATCGGTGCGGTATCCTTCAATTTCTTGCATGTACCAAAGCGGAAAGGTGTCATTGTCTCCTATGGTAAAAAGCAAGGCCCCTTGGTCTTCGGCGCATGAATCGAGGTAAGCCATTGCCGTTGATCTGGCAGTCTGCCGATTGGAGCGGTCGTGATCGTCCCAGTTTTCGAAGGCCATAAGCAATGGAACTGCCAGCAGGCATAGGGTGGTCGTGCTTAGGGCTACCTTCAGCGTTCGTTGTTTGGTAGCGGTGGCTATGAGGTCGAATAATGCGAGTGCCCCGAAACCTACCCAGATACTGAAGATAAAGAACGAACCTACTAGGGAGTA
>JAURPW010000043.1:0-2958 GCA_030836435.1 Flavobacteriaceae bacterium | reverse complement strand
TGTGGCAGAAACCCTTTCGTCAAAAGAGGTTGTAGGCATTGCGCTCACCTATTTGAGGTACTCTACCTGGAAGGGTAAGGCGCTTCATCTTGAAGACCTCATTGTGAAAGACGCCTTTAGGGGAATGGGTATAGGAAGTGCGCTGTTAGACCACGTAATTGCCTACGGGGCCTCGTTGAACGTGAGAAGAATCGGATGGGAAGTGTTGGACTGGAACACCTCGGCCATAGCCTTATATGAAAGCAAGGGCGCGCAGGTGCTCAGAAATTGGTACGTGGTGCAGCTCGATGAGAAGGGTATTGCGTTTAATGTCAAAAAAGATGATAAAAAGGGTTTTTAAGTTTGGTGGAGCCTCGGTAAAAGACGCCGAGAGCATACGCAATGTACTACGTGTGTTACAGCACCAAGGAACCAAAGACGTGTGCGTCGTGGTATCGGCCATGGGAAAGACCACTAACGCCATGGAGACCGTGGTTTCAAGCTACTATCAGGCTAAAAAAAATCAGCCTGAGTCTGTGCTTGAGGTGGTTAAGGAAGCCCTTAGCCCTATTCAAGTGTATCACCAAACCATCATTGAAGATTTGTTTGGAGCGCAGTCTGCCCCGGTTAAGGCCAAGGTAGACTTGTTGTTCGAAGAGATGCACGGGTTTTTAACCTGGAACAAGTCGCTTAATCACTCCTTTATTTACGATCAAATAGTCGGCTATGGAGAGTTGCTGTCTACGACTATAGTAAGTGACTTTCTCAACGCAGAAGGAGTTGCGAATCGATTCTTAGACATTCGTCAATATATTAAAACAGATAGTGTGTACCGGGATGCCTCGGTGCAGTGGCAGCAAACCGTAGAGCGCGTTCAGCGGTTAAACACTCAGGGTGAATTGCTTGTTACTCAAGGTTTTTTAGGAAGTGATGCCAATAACTTTACTACTACTTTAGGCAGAGAAGGGTCTGATTATACCGCCGCTATCTTGGCCTACGCTTTTGATGCGGAATCGGTGAGTATTTGGAAAGATGTTCCTGGGGTTCTCAATGCTGATCCTAGGGCCTTTGAAAATGCGGTACAGCTTCACCAGGTGTCTTATACTGAGGCCATTGAACTGGCGTTCTACGGAGCCTCGGTGATTCATCCAAAGACACTTCAGCCGCTGCAGCGCAAAGGAATACCGTTATACGTTAGAAGTTTTATCGACCTTGAAAATCCCGGAACCTGTGTAACTGCCGGGTCCCCACTAGTACCTGAAGTTCCTTGCTATATTGTAAAGAAAAACCAGGTACTCTTGGAGCTTGCCACGCAAGACTTTTCATTTATGGCGGAGCACCACCTGAGTTCGGTTTTTGAATTGTTTTCGAAGTACCAATTAAAGGTGGACCTCATTCAAAACTCGGCCATTAGTTTTAGGGTGTGCCTCGATAATCGATTTGATCAGTTCGATGCGCTGGTATCCGATCTAGAGAAAGACTATGTCGCCAAGTTTCAAAAAGGAGTGGCGCTCTACACCATTAGACATTTCGACGACAACGCATACGAGGCGCTTCCGCCAACGGCCGAAATAGTTTTGGAACAACGAACAGGGGAGACGTTGCAGCTAGTTGCTGCCTTTGCAGAATAAGCAAAAAAGAGCAGAAGGTCAACGTATATCAAATGAATGATACCAAACAAACCCAATTTAAAGCTGACCTTCCTTATCGCTCTTTAAAGATGCCCTAATGGTAAACCCAAAAAAACCACTAGGTTAAAAAATCGTTAACAAAAGTAACAATATAATCCCGAATTTCTTCTCGCGTTTTTAAAAATGCGGCGTGCACTTCGTCTGAACTTCCGGTCACCTTTGAGGGGTCGCTAAAGTTGTGGTGCAGCCTCTTTGCATGGGGTGCAGCAATGAACGGACAGTTTTCTTGAGCGTGATCGCAAACCGTCAAAATAAAATCCCAATCAATGCCCGCATACTCGTCAACGTGATTTGAAGTGTGGTCAGATATATCAATACCCGTCTCTTTCATGATTGCAACCGCACCAGGATTTAGCCCATGCGTTTCTATGCCCGCGCTGTAAATCTCGGCACTGTCTTTGGCGTAGGATTTAAGAAATCCGTGAGCTATTTGGCTTCTGCATGAATTTCCGGTACAAAGAACTAAAACGTTTTTTTTCATGTGAACGCGTTTAACAGCAACCCGATCCTGGCGCGCATTTTGTTGTTGATTGGGCTTCAGCGGCAGGTACGACTATGCCGCAAGCCTCTTTGTCTTTGCAATCGGCTTTGACCTCTCCTAGAGACAGAATAAGGGCCCGATCATTAGCTGTGGCGCTGCTGACTGATTGCACACAGGTGTGAAATTTCTGGTTGCCGTATTCAAAGCGAAGAAGCGAATCTTCTTGCAACGGATGCTCTTTTTCGACCTTTCTAATGATGCCTAGGGCCTTCTCGGTGGTCATGGGTCTTCCGATTTCTGTGGCATATGGATTTTCCCATAATTGAATAATCGATTCATTCCAGTACTCCACTCCTCCGCCACAGTTGACGGCCTCAATAGCGCATTTTTTGATCTCTGTAATGTGAAAGTCGGGGTCGGTAAAGGCTCCGGCAGTATATTCAAAAATCAATTGTTTGCCTCTGTTGGCGTCGAGTAAATCTTTGAGTTCACTAAGTGTCATTGGTAGTGCAATTTGGTTGATTAAGCGAGGTGATTTTTTCAAGCACTGTTTTGGCCAGTAGATAATAGCTTTGGTGCGTCCAACCGGCGATATGTGGGCTTAACAGCACGTTGGGTTGTTTAAGCAATTCTTCTAAAACTTGATGCTGAGAGGTTTGGCTAAATAGGCTGGTAAATGCTTGATTTTCAAACTCCAACACATCAAGAGCGGCACCCCTAATCTTTTCGGAGGCGAGCCCATTCAGCAGTGCTTGGGTATCGACTGCGCAACCTCTAGCCGTATTGATGAGCCAAAATGGTTTCTGC
>JAURPW010000042.1:0-4635 GCA_030836435.1 Flavobacteriaceae bacterium | reverse complement strand
CAGCGGCTTCCCAGCTGAAGCTCACCGAAGCTTGGTTTCCATTGACTTCACCAACCTCGCAGTCCTTATCGTTTTCGGGCAGGATAAGGGTAGACACTCCCGGCATACTGGCTAGAGAAAAGCTCCAAGTTGGAGAATCAGCCGTCGATGAACTTTTATTTTTAGATGTAACTTTCCAGCTGTAGGTCTGTCCGCGCTCTAGATCAAGCGTGGTTGAGGTGCTTGTCACGTTGTTTTTGGTGCTGACCGCATTGGTAGAAGTGTTGGTCACGCTGAGGTCGTAGGCAGTCGCATTGGTGGCCGCCGACCAGCTAAAGCTAACTGTAGCGGTTGATGCGCTGCTTCCTTGGCCTGCTTCGCAGGCTTCATTATTGGCCGGAAGGCTCAATGCCGATGCGCTAGGCGGGGGCGGAGGGGTTTCTTGATCTTCTACTTCTGGCAAGATCCCTGCGTCTTCAGTTGAACAGGCCATTACCAAGCCCATCATCAACAGGGCACTAAAGATTTTAAGGTCGAAATTAAAGCTCATATAGGTTAATCTTTAATGATCTTATGCGATGTGTTTATGGTTGCTGATTTCAAAGATACAATATACACTCCGCTGCTTAAATGTGAAAGGTCGATCGCACTGAATCTGCTTGCCCCTACACTTAAATCGGTGCTGTAAACGGTGCTTCCCTGCAGTGAGGTGACGCTCAGGCCTACATTGCGGTCGGATCCGCCCACATAGAGTTGAAGCGGACCAGAGGTTGGGTTCGGATACACCTTGACCTCTTCTGAGACAAAGATTTCATCGAAGTAGATGCCTTGACACTGAAGGTCGGTGCGCACCTCGATGGTGTTTTTACCAGCCACTAGCGGAAGGGTCAGTGCCTGCTTTTGGGTCACCAGCGGTTTGCCATTTAGGGTCACTTGGTATTCTTTAGAGCCTTTCAAATTCAGGTCTAAGGTTCGAGTGCTGGTATTCACCACTGCATTGGTCTCGAGCGGAGCCGGCTCGGCTACGCTGATGCTGTAGCAGCGCTCGTAGTTGCTTTGCCCATCGACGGTAAAGCAGATGTTGTAGCTCCCCGGAGCGAGCCCCTCAAGGCTTGCACTGTAGTTATTAGCCGCACTAAGCACGCCTGTTCCGGCATCACCTGCATCGTAGGCGAAGCTGTAGGAGGTGGTGGGGTCGGCTTTTGCTGAAAGCGCGATAGATCCGTTATTCATGCCCGCACAGCTCACAGAGGTCACTGCAACGGTGAACGTGTCAGGGGCGAGGCTGAACACCTCGCATCCGTTGGTGTCGACG
Organism: Flavobacteriaceae bacterium; assembly: GCA_030836435.1. GTDB lineage: Bacteria > Bacteroidota > Bacteroidia > Flavobacteriales > Flavobacteriaceae > UBA3478. The sequence goes on along the minus strand of JAURPW010000042.1, from coordinate 3,341 downwards.
ATGGCTCCGGCTGGGGTGTCGTTGCATTGGTCGTCTCGATCCAGAATTCCGTCACCGTCTTGATCAATCGCTGATCCGGTTATAGGCAGCTTGGGGAATTCTTTGAGCAGTGCCGCCTTTTCGGTTTCAGTGTCTGCACCCATCCACTGGTCTAAAATGGAGGCGTAGACCTGCCTGAAGTCGAATTCTACTGCAAGGTTGTCTTGCCAGCGTGCGACTTCTGGTATTTCGGGATTTTTACCTAGCACATCATCACTGATTCTATTCCCAAAAATGAACATTGGAGCTGCGGTACCATGATCCGTTCCATAAGAACCATTAGAATTAATGGTGCGTCCAAATTCTGAGAAGGTCATGGTTAAAACGCGATCTGAGTCACCAGAGTTGTCAAGACTTTTAATGAAAGCAGTTACACTATCATTTAAATCTTTAAGAATTCGAGTATGTTCACCTTTTGTTGTGTCAGCAATATCCACTTGTCTATCGTGAGTATCAAAACCACCCAAATCGACCATATAGACCCTAGAATTCAAACCTCCCCTAATAAGACGACTTGCGGTTTCTAGTTGCCATCCTAAATGAGTGCTAGGGAATTCGGATTCATTTGAGCTCTTTTCATAGGCCTCCTTTATGACTCTGCCATATTCATTTGATTGCTTGCCAATGAGTTGAATATATTTTAAGCGATCTCCCGAATAGGTTCCAGGGTACTCATGGTCAAAGTCATTTATGATTTCAACCATCTGTTCGGGATTATTAACGATATAGCTTGGAAAAGAGTATTGCCCTAGCATGGTTAATGAGGATGACCAACCCAATTCTATTGCTAAAGGATGTGGATATTGATTGTTAGGGTATTGAGTTGGAAATCCAGGATGTTCTTTTTCAATATAACGCCCAATCCAACCCGAGGATAGAAATTGATCATAGTCAGAAGCAGATTGCCAAATATCCATTGATCTAAAATGAGAAAAGTCTGGAACTTCATATCCTACATTTTGAATAACCTTCATCCTTTTTTCATCCGACAGAGTCTTAAAATCGGCGAGGCTTGGATGAAGCGCCAAATCATTTTTTTCAAGTTTAACCAGCTTATTCTCAGGCATTATCACATGAGGCCTGACCTTATTCAGATTGGTGTATTGATCTAAGGGGATTACAGTATTAAGACCGTCATTTCCTCCATTTAATCGAACTAGCACTAAAATCTTGCCGCGGCTTACCGTTTCTTCAAAAAGGCTGTAAGATTTCTCATTCCAACCGAAGCCAATAGTAGGCAGAATCGATCCTAGGGCAGCAGCGTGGGAAATATCATGTAAAAAATCTCTTCTTTTCATCAGTGTACGTGTATTTCGTTAAGCTGGAATATGAGATGCATAAAATCGGAGATTTTATTCCGTAACGAGTTATGATTTTCTTTAGAGGGATCAGATTTAAACCGGTTAATTTCTTCGCCCCAGTGGTTTTCATTAAAGGAGTCTCCTAGTGCCATATTTTTAATTCGTGTTAGAGCCTTGTCAGGAATAGGTCCACCTAAAAAACGATCTGTGAGTTCATTTAAAAATCCATCTACCGACTCAATTGAGTGAAAACTTTCTATAAAGTTTGAGAGATTAAATCTGAGATGAATATTATTACCATTTTGGTTGCCAAGGTAGAGGCCCCAACGACTTGCACTATCTGTAAATTCTTTTCTCGCTTTTATTGTAACTGAGTTTAACCAGAATAGATCATAAACAGGTTCTTGATAAAAAGCTGGCCAGCCAGACACGCTTGGCGGATTAAATACATTCATTCCTTGATTTCGCAGCCTCCACTCGAAACTTCTAAAAGTTTGATAAACCCGATGATCTTGATTCATTAAAGAATCGCCAAAGAATCCTGCATCTTCAGAAAAAGAAGAGTTGTAATCACGTTGTTCATTCTGAGAATAAGTCCATAACGATCCATTGAGAACATCTAACTCTTTCATTACTGAAAGAGTAAAATCATATGGTCCTTTAATTACGGAGTTATAAAGCTCTTCTGAATAGAAATAATCGCTTTTAAGAAGAACTTTTAAGGTCTCTGCAAGGTTGTAATTATTTGATCTCATAACATCAGCCAGCGGTCTAATGATGTTTTCTTCAACATAATCGCTCAAGACGGGATAAACAAAAAACTGAAAAAGCCTTCGTGACAAGTAAATGGCCGCCTCATCTGTTTTGAAAATCATATCAATGAATTCGTCTAATTCTTCAGCACCAGCCTCTCCTTCGCGTCCTCGAATCAAAGTATTTCCATAAAATTCTGAGAATTGCTTGTCACTTGTGTCGTGATTCCAATCGTTAAAACGTATTACTGGTGCCCAACCCGCTCCAGTTGCATTTTCGCCCCAAAAGTCTGAATTCCAACCAACAAGAACTTTAGCTGCTGCCTGAACATCTCCCTCAGTAAATTTTGAAAAGGGTCTTTTTCCAACTGTAAATAATTCTTGTACTTCACGAGCATAGTTTTCGTCTGGTGTCTCTTTTTGACTTAATTGGAGGTTTAGGTATTCTAACATATATGGTTCAAGAGTAAGGTCATATATGAAGTCTCTATAATTTCGAAAAGAACCGTGGTAGATAAGATGAATATAGGAGTAAATCATCTTATGAATACTGTGAAAGTCTAGAGTGGGAGTAAGATTGAATAAGAAAATGAAAAGCTTCCAGCAAATAGATGTAGGTTGTGCATACATTGAATGATGCATCCACGAATAAATAGCCTCTTTCCTTTCTTGGCCTTGAAAATCACTGAAGTTGTTATTTTCTAACCGCCCTATGTAAGCTTCGGATACGAATGGCTCCTGAGGCCCAACATCGTCATTGCCGTATTTCTCTTTGTAAGCTTCTTGAGATAATTCATTGTAGTAGTTATTAACGGGCTCTCCTAATTCATGAAAAGTCATAATCTTATCTACCGCCTGCTCCATAGTGAGACCTTCGAGGTCTTTGAGGTGACGGCTGGCGTATCCGACCATGGTGCGTTTAAGCAGGTGCTTCTTTTGGGCGTCACCGAATTCTCCGGTATAGGGCGCTAGAGTTTTATTGATCTCTTTGGTTAGCTTGCGCGAGTCCATGAGCGCCTTGAGGTCAATGCGCTCCTCATTGAAGATCTTCTCTAGGTCTAGAGGCTGCTGAGGGTTTTTTGGCCCAAAATTGGGCATTGGTGGTTTTTGGTCGATAGCCATGGCTAAGTGTTTGTGAACTAAATATATACTAAAGACCGATCGACACTAGTTATTTACGGTGTATTTCCTCTAATTGTTGTCTGAGAATGCCCAATAGTGCCGCATAGGGCTGCTTTTTTACAACTGT
>JAURPW010000041.1:0-5296 GCA_030836435.1 Flavobacteriaceae bacterium | reverse complement strand
CTTTGGTGACGTAAAAGAGCCCCTTCACGTTGGAGTCTATCATGGCATCCCAGTCGTCTACAGAGGCCGATTGGGCCGGATCGAACCCATGAGCGTTTCCGGCATTATTGATTAGCAGGTCTATAGTCTGAAATGCTTCGGGCAGCGATGCGATAGCAGATTGAACTTCTTGATAATCGCACACATCAAAGGTCAATAGGGTTGACTTGTTAGTGAGTGTCTGAGCCAATTCGTGTAAGCGGTCTTCACGCCTTCCGCACAAAATGAATTGAAAGTTGTGCTTGTCTAAGGCTTGGGCGGTGGCCCAGCCTATTCCACTGCTGGCTCCGGTGATTAGAGCGGTCTTTTGGCTCATGGCTGTGCATTTTTTTTAAAACTACAAAGCCTAGGCCTAGCACCCTGAATTTTAGCGGTCTTTTTTTAGCTTTTCGGCAACTTCATCGTAATAGGCCTGGCTAACTACCTCTGTCCAGGTGGTAGGTTCAGATCCGCCATAGAGCGCTAGATAAGTGACGTCTTGCTCTTTTGATGAGGCATGCCAATGCTCTGTTTCTTTTGCACATTTGATAATGTCTCCTACCTTCATGCGCATAGGTTCTTTACCTTTTTCTTGATAATAACCCTCACCTTCTACAATGATCAATACTTGAACTGATCCGTGCTTATGCCAATCTAAAGTAGAGTTAGCTTTAAAGGTGGCTTTGGTTATGCCGTAGTTGGTGTCTTCAGTCTCTCTTAATACACCATTGAGCCATGCCTCTCCAATATAATGGGTGTTTGGAGCTTTAAAGCCCTCATCTAAGTACGAGCTTACCACGTAGGTCGAATCTTGAGCGTAGCCGAGAAAAGATAGGCCAACACAGGCAAATAGGTATAGATACTTCATGTGCATTAGCGTTTTACTCAAAGATATCAAAGTGTCTATTGAAAGACAGTACCTTTTTTAAGGAGAGCCCGACCAAAATTAATGAACTGCTACTTAGTTAAAAATTAAGGGCTCGACCTGATCTGCCAATCGCAGTTCAATTTTTAAGGCTGCGTTTTCTTCGGCGCCGTCAAAGTGCGCATCGACTTGAATAGTCTGTGCTCCTGAAGCGAGCTTGAGGGCCTCGGCAGCTATAGGTATGCGTTTTATAAGCTGTAGGTTGCGATCGACAATCTCGGCAGAACCTTTAGATAGATAGCGCAGCGATTGACCTGCTAAAAGACGCACCGGCAACTGTATAGTTTTACGGTTATTGAGCTCTATAACTATGTCAGTAATGTCTGCGTTTTGGGCGGTCAGTATAAAATAGAGATCGGTCTCACCTACGGGGTTGTCGAATGAAAAGCTGGTGTACAGGGGCTCTCCGGGTTGTCGGATTTTAGCCTCGTGCGCAAAACGCATCGTGTGAATTTGACGGATTCCGTAGGCCTCTTTATCGCGGTATTCAAGCTCGAACTCGGTTTCTATGCTTTTCATGCGCTCTTTTTGATCGGGGCTAAAGGCTGAGCTCATGCGCAACTTTTCCCAGGCAGCGAGGCGTTCAAAGATTACGGTTAGCTGTCCGTTTTGCTGAAGGGCCTCGTCGCGCACCACAAAGGCATAGCCTGCGTCGTAGGCGGCTGATCTTGCGAGCATCCACTCGATGTCTTCAAGGGTGGTGTTTGGGCGCAGACTGAACCATCCGAGCATATTAGGCATCATGTTGCGCTCAAAATAGGCCTGATTTTTTAGTCTATACTCGGTCTGACTCTCACGAAAACCAGCGTACCAGGGCTCACCCCAGTTCATGCGTGAATAGGTGTGCCAGAAAAAATGAGTGGTTCTGCTTGCGTCAATGATCAGATGCGACTTAAGTGTATCCGATAGGCTGTTGTACCAGCTGCTGGTGAATAGAAGCTCTCCGTAATTGCCCATCCCGGTAGAGCGATTGCCCTCAAGGCCGTCAAAAGAGATTTGTCTAAGCCCCGTGTGCGTGTAAAGCGCCGCTAGGTTTTCGGCCATTTCCACAGAGAGCGCGGGATCAGTGAGAAATACCTTGTAGGCGTGATCGGCCAATTTGCTCACCTTTTGACCGCTATCATGAGCCGATGCGGTTGTTTGCCAGGCGCCTCGTTCGCAGTCGATTAGTTTAAATGGCGCCTCGCTGCTTACGGCATTGTAGCGAATGAGTTCATCTCCGATTCGAACCGTTTTGAGGTTATTATTTGCGTACTGATCGAAAAATTCGGCGGCCTCAATGGGTATTTCGGTTTGAGTGGCGTCAATGTTCGCACTCAGGCTAGAGTAGCCCACGCTTCCGAGCCGATGGTCGGGTACGGGAGTTACGTACGGATCGTTCGGAGTGATAAAGTTAGACAAGGTGTGCACCCCTACATAAATACCAGATAGGGCGGCTTTGTCTACGCAGGCTTTCAGCCCGTTCCATCCGTTAGGAAAGGCTTCTTCTTTTAGCTCGAAATGCCCCCAATTTTTAAACGGATCTGAGTGATACAGATACTTGAGCCCAGCTTGCTTGGTCAGTGCTATGGCCTGATCGATGTTGGCTTCGGTGAAGTCGTAAATGAGGTAGGCGGCAGCTGCTCCTTTGGCCGTTTTTCCCCACTGGCCATCGATCTGAGGATGCGGTAAAGACTCGGCAATCTCAATGGCTCCGATGGTCTCTAGGGTTTGATCAACGGGTACGCCAAATAGGGCAATTTTAGAGCCTACAATACCTTGATCGTCATAGACTGGCGAGATAAAGTAGTCGTGATTTAGGTTTGAGATCACCCGCTCAGAAAGGCGATTTCTGACGTAGGCCTGAAGGGTGCTTCCGAAGGTCTCCGGTTTGGCGGCCTCGACGCGGTAAAGGGTCTCGCGCTTTCCTTCTTCGCTGAGGTCAGAGTAGTCGTCTTGCTCAAAAATATCCAATTGCGGGGTGGTGTCGTTATCGTACCAGGGGTATCCGCCTAGGGTTTTTATGTTCAGCGCTTGAATGCCCAGTGCAAACGATTCTCCGCGCACCACACCAACGGTTTCTCCAATCTGCTGATTAATGGTGTTGGCATAGGGCCCCCATGCCAGCCATTCGATTTCTTCTAGACGATTGGCCTCAACCACCTCAAAGCTCAAGTGACTTGGGTGCTCTTTTACTCGTATACTCAGACTCAGGTTGTTTTTGAATTCGAGCTTTAAAAGGTCTTCTTCGCGCCTTAGCGATCTAGGAGACTGAATTTCACCTTGAACGTTTAGCTGAACAAGCGGAGAAGTAACCGCATCAGAAAGATAGGGCTGCCCCGTGCTTTTGTCGATGAGTTGAGTGAGATTTCCGCTGCTGCTTAAGGTCATCTCAAGCGCTTCGGTCTGCAGCACTACTGCTGTATCTGGCCTCGAGCAGCCCCAGAAAGCAAAGAGAATAAGACCAAAAAATAACGCGTAAAGACCTCTCATAACGCTTAACCCTTAGGAACCTCAATGTGTTGCCCTAAGAATAACGCATTTAAAAACAGGCGATTGGTTCCGTATGAGGTTCCCCTAAAGTTCGGATCGTCGGCGAAAAGGATTACCCGGCCCGACCCAACTGGACTCACGATAACCGAGGCCGATTTGCCCAAGAATTCACGCTTGTTTTTTTCAGAGATGTATCCGTCTACGTGGGCGTCTGCGGTGTACTTGGCTACGGTAGAGTAGGCATTTTTACTCGGAGCCAGCCATACCGTATTGTTTTTATAAATAGGGAGCACCGAACGCGAATAGCCGAAGCCCAGCGGATGCGTCAGGTCGAGTTCAGCATTCACAAAAACGCCGCCAATAGATTCCCTTCCGATGTGTTCTCCAGACTCTACATACGGAAGCGACTCTACCGTTTCAGGAGCTTCAGGAGCCTCGATCAGTTTTTCGTCAACCACTTTTTTGTCAATCGCCCAGCTAGAGGCAGACCCAATGGTGATCAGTGTGTTGCCTTTGCTCACCCATTCTTTGAGTTTGGTGGCCAGGCTCTCTGGATACGTTCCCGAAACCAGAACGAGCTCTGTGTATTTATCTAGCGAGACACGAGACAGGTTGCGCAGCGGTAGCTTGGTGATGGGCATGCCCACTCGGGTGTCTAACAGATGCCAGATCTCTCCAGATTCGCTAGACCGCGTACCTGTACCTATAAGCATGGCGGCCTTAGGTGTCTTAAGGGGCATCATAAAGCGGCTTCCGAGGTCTACCCCTGAGCTGCTCCATCCGGTTGAGGTGGCCGACACCTCGATGTTGAGTCGAGTAGACTCTTTCTGAAGCAGCGCTGCCAATTCTTGAGGCGATTTCTTTTGAAGCGATACCGGAATAATGAGCGATCCGTAATTGAAGGCCTTTTTTCCGCCATCGGTCATCACCTCAAAGGGTTTGGTGGCGACCATAGGCACCACACCCTCTTTCTGAAGGGCATAGGTGAGGGCGGGCAGATTGTAGTCTAAGGCATCGATCACATAGGCGTAAGCCTCTTCACTGACCTTGGTGTTTGCTTTCAGGTCTTCAGCTGAAACCGCAGTGAGCTTCGAGGGCAGTTTGGTTAATGGCCTATAGTTCAGTTGGTAAAAGTTGGCCAATGACCAGGCAGACGCATCGTAATAAACGCTATCTCGGTATTTCTCGTAGGTTTCAAAAGCCGTCTGTACAATGCGGTATTGTGGCTGATCGGTCTTGATCACATAGCTGTTGGCGTCTTGGTGAACCTGAACCTTGTGGCGCTCCATTAGCGTTAAAAAGGCCTTGGCTTTGTTTCTGTCGGGCTCCGAAAAGGCGTAGGCCTTGACCGGATTCTTCGCCGCTCGACTCAGCGCACTCTTGAAAAAGTCGCGCTGGTAGTTGCGCATAAACGCCTTGTTTTCTGTGGCCGCTTTAAGGGTAGCCATGCTCGAAACGTATTGGTTTCTAATGGTGAACGGAAACGTGATTTCACCAAAGGCGGTGGTTTGCTTTAGCCCTCTAGAGCTTGCTTGCTCGAATAATAATCCGAGTCCTCCGTGAAGGTCGGGGTATGAGGAGCCGTAACCCGGATAGGTTCCGTCAAAGACCTCTCTTGAAAAGTAGAACGATCCGATAGAGTCTAGGGCCTTTGAGAAGTACCCGCCGAAAAGTTCGTTGAGGTCTTCGTAATTCTCTTTAGGCATTATGGGGTCAAGCGATCCGTTGGTTTTCAAGGGCTCAAAGAAATAGGTGCTTTGAGAGCCCATTTCGTGAAAGTCGGTCACCACGTTGGGGTACCACTGGTGATACCAGTTGAGCTTGCCTTGGCTTTCGGGGTTTACCGCCAGAATCCAATCGCGATTGAGGTCAAACCAGTAG
>JAURPW010000040.1:0-4324 GCA_030836435.1 Flavobacteriaceae bacterium | reverse complement strand
ATATGCCCGCCAACGAGATGCTCTCAAAGATTCGCGAAAAATCGGCCCTTCTCGAAATTGACCGCAAGTTCTTATCGCGTTCGTTAAACGAAGGCTTCTCGGGAGGAGAAAAGAAACGAAACGAGATCTTCCAAATGGCTATGCTCGAGCCCAAACTCGCGATTCTCGATGAGACCGACTCAGGCCTAGACATTGATGCGTTGCGAATCGTGGCCAACGGGGTCAATAAACTCAAAAACAAAGACAACGCCATCGTAGTGATTACGCACTACCAGCGTCTACTCGACTACATTGTTCCAGACTATGTTCACGTGCTTTACAATGGGCGCATCGTGAAGTCGGGCACTAAAGAGCTCGCCAAAGAGCTCGAGGCTAAGGGATACGATTGGATCAAAGCTGAAAATGACTAGTTATGGATTTTACAGATAAGCTCTTATCGTCATTCATCGCGTTCGAAGACATGGTGAACGTGAACGATCCGGTTCACGAGATCCGCACCGAGGCCCTCAAGCGCTTTGAACAACAGGGGTTTCCAACTAAGAAGCAAGAGGCCTGGAAGTACACCTCTCTTCAAGAGTTGCTGGCCACTGATTACAGCATCTTTCCGAAGGCCAAGTGCGCTTTAGAATACGCCAGCGTGCGTCAGTATTTCTTGCACGAGATGGACACCTTTAAAATCGTCTTTGTAGACGGGCAGTACAGTTCATTTCTTTCGGAGACCACCCATGACAGAGTCGATGTTTGCCTCTTTAGCGCCGCAATTGAGAAGCCCAAGTACAAGCACGTCATCGATGCCTACTTCAATAAGGTGGCTAATGCCAAAGATTCGCTTACCAACCTGAACACCTCTTTCGCCAATGAAGGGGCCTATATCTTTATTCCTAAAGGAAAGGCTCCGCTAAAGCCCATCGAGATCGTTCATTTTGCAACGGGAAGTACTCCGCAGATTTTGCTGCAACCCCGAAATTTGATTGTCTTAGAAGAAGGGGCAGAGGCGCAAATTATTGAGCGGCATCAGGCCTTGGCTCCGATCGAGGCCTTTACCAACTCTGTGACCGAGATTTTTGCTGAAAAAAATGCGATTCTCGATTACTACAAGTTTCAAAACGACCACCAAACCGCCTCGCTCATTGACAACACCTATATCGATCAGAAGCAGGGCAGTGAGGTGCGCGTTCACACCTTGTCTTTTGGAAACAAACTCGTTCGAAACAACCTCAATTTTTACCAGAACGGAGAGCACTGTAACTCGATCTTAAAGGGCGTTACCTTGGCCTCAGAGCGGCAACACATAGATCACTTTACGCTGGTGCAACACGCGCAGCCTAACTGCGAGAGCCACCAAGACTATAAGGGTGTTTACGACGACCGTTCGGTCGGGGTATTCAACGGGAAGATCATCGTAGATCAGATTGCTCAAAAAATCAACGCCTTTCAGCAGAACAACAACCTGCTTGTCAGCGACAAGTCGACTATAAATACGAAGCCGCAGCTCGAGATCTTTGCCGATGACGTGCGCTGTTCACACGGATGCACCATTGGCCAGCTCGACAACGAGGCCCTGTTTTACTTGAAATCTAGAGGTATCCCCGAGAAAGAGGCGCGCGCGCTTTTGATGTATGCCTTCGCCAACAATGTGCTCGAATCGGTTAAAAATGTGGCACTTGAGCGTCGGGTTAAACAGGTGATTGCCGACAAATTAGGCGTCAGACTCGGGTTCGACCTATAATTCAATCTATGAAGACACAAACGTTTGATGTTGAGGCCATCCGCAAAGACTTTCCGATACTGAAACGCACGGTAAACGGAAAGCCACTGGTTTATTTCGATAATGCCGCCACTTCTCAAACGCCCATTCAGGTTATAGACACCATCGTTGATTACTACAGCAGGTACAACGCCAACATTCATCGGGGTGTACACACCCTGTCTCAAGAGGCGACCGAGGCCTACGAGAAGGCCAGAGAGACCTTGAGGGCTCACCTGAATGCGAAAGAAACCGCTGAGATCATCTTTACGGCCGGAACGACCCACGCTATAAACATAGTCGCCTCGGGCTTCGAACCCTTTTTGAAGGCAGGCGACGAGCTGTTGGTTTCTGAAATGGAGCACCACTCAAACATTGTTCCGTGGCAGATGCTCTGCGAGAAGACCGGAGCTCTGCTTAAGGTCATCCCGATGAACGACTTGGGAGAGCTCGACATGCAGGCCTTCGACCAGCTGCTGAGCCAGCGCACTAAGGTGGTCTTTTGCAACCACGTATCCAACGCACTAGGGACCATTAATCCCATAAAAGAAATCATCGACAAGTCGCATGCGGTGGGCGCGGCAGTGCTGATTGACGGAGCTCAGGCGGCTCCTCATTTTAAAGCCGACATGCAGGCCTTAAACGTCGATTTTTACACGCTCTCTGCCCACAAGGTTTGCGGGCCTACCGGAGTAGGGCTGCTCTACGGCAAGCGCGATTGGCTCGAAAAGCTGCCTCCTTATCAGGGTGGCGGAGAGATGATTGCCGAGGTGAGCTTTGCCAAAACCACCTATGCAGGGCTTCCGCACAAATTCGAAGCCGGAACTCCGAACATTGCTGGAGGCATCGCCTTCGGCGCGGCCATAGACTACATGAATCAGATTGGTTTTGAAGCCATTGCGGCCTACGAACACGAACTGCTCGAATACGCTACCGCCGCACTTAAAAAAATAGAGGGGCTGCGCATCATTGGTGAGGCGGCTCAAAAGGCTTCGGTGATATCGTTTAATGTGGGTGCGGTGCATCCGTATGATATAGGGGCCATTCTCGACAAGCTAGGAGTGGCCGTGAGAACGGGGCACCACTGTGCCCAACCGGTCATGAGCCGTTTTGAGGTGCCCGGAACGGTTAGGGCGAGCTTTGCCTTCTACAACACCAAAGAAGAAATCGATATCTTAGTAGAGGCGGTTCAACGAGCCGTCAACATGTTACAATAAACAGCTATAAATCAGATGAGTAACCCACGATCTATCAACGAAATTCAAGACGAAATCATCGACGAATTCAGCATGTTCGACGATTGGATGCAGCGTTACGAGTACATGATCGAATTGGGCAAGTCGTTAGAGCTGATAGACCAGAAATACAAGACCGACGACTACACGATCAAAGGGTGTCAAAGCAAGGTCTGGGTGTTCGCTGAACTCAAAGACCAACTCATTCAGTTTACCGCCGACAGTGACGCCATCATCACCAAGGGTATCATTGCGCTGTTGCTAAGGGTTTTCAGCGGTCAAAGACCTCAAGACATTCTAGACGCAGAGCTCTATTTTATAGATCAGATTGGTCTTAAAGAGCATTTATCGCCTACCCGAGCAAACGGATTGTTAAGCATGATCAAGCAGATCAAGCTGTATGCCGTTGCTTATCAAACCCAAATAGAACCTTAAGCCATGAGTGAAACTATAGATACCGCCGCGTTAGGAGAAAGCATTGTAAAGGTGTTAAAGACCATTTACGATCCAGAAATTCCTGTAGACATCTATGAGCTTGGGCTCATCTACGATGTGATGGTAAATGAAGACAATGAGGTGCGCATTTTGATGACGCTCACTTCTCCGAACTGTCCGGTGGCCGAAACCCTTCCGGTTGAGGTAGAAGAAAAAGTAAAGTCTATCGACGCCATCAAAGACGTTGAGGTAGAGATTACCTTTGATCCGCCCTGGACGCAAGAACTCATGAGTGAAGAGGCTAAGCTTGAGCTCGGATTACTGTAATCATGGCACTTTCTGACGAACCTATCGTAAATCGCGTGGCCAATAGCCCGCTCAAAACCTTTGACCTAGAGACCCTTTACACCGAAGGGCCTAGAATGCGGTTAGATATTGCGCAGTGGTTTGAAGAAGGGGAGCTGCTCAGGGAGGCCTCGTTTCGACAGGCGCTAAATCAAGCCGATCTCACGGCTTATCAAGACGCTCATGTTGCTCTGTACTGCAGTGCAGACGCTATTTTACCTCAATGGACCTTTTCTCTGGTTACTACCGCTCTATCTGCTGTTGCCGCCACCGTGGTAGTGGGTGATTTAGAGCTGTTGGAGACCATTCTTTACGAGAGGGCCTTGGCCAAGGTTGACTTTTCGGTTTATGCGGGCGCCCCGGTTATTCTCAAGGGGTGTGCTCACAAGCCTGTGGTGCCTCAAGCCTATGTGGCTGCTGCCGCCGAATTGAAAAAGGTCGCCAAAAAGCTGATGTACGGAGAGGCCTGTTCGGCCGTTCCGCTCTAAGATTCAAGCTCGCTATAATCGTCTAAATGCTCGGGATACAAGAAATTGTTGTAGGGGAACCGCGTAATGTGTAT
>JAURPW010000039.1:0-5877 GCA_030836435.1 Flavobacteriaceae bacterium | reverse complement strand
TCGAGTAGGCGGTCACTAGCAGATCGCCCAGATAAGCCGATTGGTTAATGTTTCTCTTGAGGCGCTGCATCCGCGTGATAAATCGTTTCATCTCGCGAATGGCGTTTGAAATGAGTACGCTTTGAAAATTGTCTCCAAAATTTAATCCGTCAGCAATTCCGGCGGCTATGGCATAGACATTTTTGAGTACCGCTGCGTATTCGGTGCCTACGGTATCGTTAGAGATAGTTACCTTGACATAGTGATTGCTCATGGCGTGCTGAAGAATCAGCGCCCAAGGGGCCGCACTAGAGGCTACGGTCAAATACGACATGCGTTCCAATGCAATTTCTTCTGCGTGAGCCGGACCCGCTATTACGCCAAAGGTATCGGCCAGCACGTTGCAATGGGTCATTAAGTAGTCTTGAATGACCTGGCCTGTTTCAGGGACGATGCCTTTTATGGCTGAGAATACTACCCGGTCTTTGAGTAGCAGGGGACGATCTTTGAGCAGGTTGTGCACATAGGCTGAGGGCACCACCAGCAAAACGATGTCTACTTCAGTTAGGGTGTCTTTCAGGGAGACAGAGGCCTTAATCAGTTCAGTTTTTAAACTAACCTCTTTGAGGTAATGGGGATTCTTCCCCGTAGCATTAATAGCATCGGCTACCGACTGCTCATGAACGTACCAATGCACCACATAGCCATTGTCATTGAGGATTTTGGTCAGGGCTGTGCCGAAACTTCCACCCCCAATTACGCCAAAGATTGGCTTTTTGGGCATAGCGCTGCTTTAAAGAGTTCTCAAGTATTCGGCCACGGCTTTGGCCTCTTGCTCTGAAAGATTTTGGTTATTCATGATCGCATTGTTGTGCTCTTTCAAGAGCGCGATGCTGATAGGATCTTTTTTGAGCATTTCATCGGTGTTTAACAGCAGGTTCAGCACCCATTCAGGGCTTCTTCTGTCGTAAACCCCGCTAAGCGCAGGGCCGATCATTCGCTGATTTGCCATGTGGCAAGCGGTACACTTAGAGTTGTATATGCCTTTACCTTGCTCTGATAAGCCCGTGTCTATTTCAGCAGAAAAGCTGTAAGAGCTTATGGGGCCTATGCCTTTGTTGTTGAGATCTACCGGAACACTCACTGCTTCTTTGGTCGCCGCTTTGGTAGTGGCGCGAGACATTTCAAAGCCTTTGCTCTCTTCTTTCTTTGGGCCTTCTCCGCAGCTCACTAGGGCTATAGCTAAGGCAAAAAGTAGGGTCTTTTTCATGAAGTAATCGATTTAAAGTTAAAGGTACACCACCCTAGAAAGAGCCGCAAGTTAGCGTATCGATTTTAACCATTCGAAGCGTTTTTGTTGTGCTTCGAGTGCGCTAAACAGCTCTGATTTAAGTCGTGCAATCAGCGTGGCGGTGCTAGGGACGTCATCAATCGCACTTACTCCGTGCCCTGCAGACCATATCGTCTTCCAAGCTTTGGCCTCTGAGTTCATGTCGAGCCCCGGGTCTAGTTTGCCCTCTTTCTTGTAGTCTTCGGGTTTGATTCCGGCCGCATCTAAACTGGGTTGCATGAAGTTGGCGGGGATTCCAGATACCGCCGCCGTGTGTATAATCTTATCTGCGGTGGCGTTGACAATCATGTCTTTGTATTCACTCTGGGCGCGACTTTCGGTGGTGTTGATGAAGCGCGTTCCCATGTAAGCCATGTCTGCTCCCATTTGAAGAACGGCGGCTATGTCTTCACCGGTGCTGATGGCTCCGGCCACTACTATGGTCTTATTGAACACCTTTTTGACGTCTTTAATAAGGGCCATCGGGTTGATGGTTCCGGCATGCCCTCCTGCTCCGGCAGAAACCAAAATGAGCCCGTCTACCCCGGCCTCAGCTGCCTTTTCGGCATGGCGTTTCTTTACGATATCGTGAAAAACCAATCCGCCGTAACTGTGAATCGCATCTACCAAGAGCGAAATGGCGCCTAGCGAGGTAATTACCAAAGGAACTTGGTGCTTTACGCAGAGTTCAACGTCTTGTTGCAGGCGCGTATTGGTCGGATGAACGATGAGATTTACCCCATAAGGCGCAGGTTTTTCGCCTGTTTCTTTTTCATGAGCCTCAAGAGCTTCTTTGATCGTAATCAACCACTGCTCAAAGCCTTCGCTGCTGCGTTCGTTTAGGGCCGGAAAGGTTCCGATCACCCCATTTTTACAGCATTCAATCACCAGTTCTGGACCAGAAACCAAAAACATGGGCGCAGCGATTACGGGTAGTTTTGCGCTTTTAAGCGCATCAGGAATGGAGTTCATAGCACAAGAGTATGCTTTAAAACTACGAAACTTCTGTCGGTTTGGGTTTCTTTTTTGTTGCCATAAAAACGCCGGTAAACACCAAAATGGTAGCGCCCATTTTAACCGGAGTCAAAGCGTCTCGCCCGGCAATTATGGCAAATAGAATGCCTATGACCGGCTGCACATAAGAGAATACCCCTATAGTGGAGGCCTTGAGTTCGGTCATGGCGTAGGCGTTCAGCAAAAAGGTTAAGCAGGTAACCCCGATGACCACAAAGGCAATGGTGCCATAGCCCCACAGCGGAATAGCGCTAAAGTCGACCTTTAGAAAAGCGTCTAAGGTGATCGGCGTGTTGAGTAAAATGGCAAAGGTGAATATCCACTTAAGAATGGTAAAGGGGTTATACTTCAACATCAACGATCGAATGATGATGAGGTAGAAACTATAAGAGATCGAGTTCAGCATGATCAGCGCGTTGCCCAAGGTGGGGTTTGGGGCATCTCCCCGAACCTCTTGCCCCACTAAAATGAGCATCAACGCACCCATAAACCCGAGTGCAATACCTGAGGCTTTTAGCTTGGTCACTTGCTCCTTTAAAATAATGATAGAGAGCAAAAGGGTGGTTATGGGGGTAGTAGTTACAATCAGCGCACTGTTGATGGGCGTGGAGAGTTCAAGCCCAGAAAAGAATGAGAGCATGTTGATACAGGCTCCGAAAACGGCCGCAAAGAAAATGCGCTTAAAGTCTTCACGTTCAATTTTCTCCTTGGGGGCAAAAATGGCGGCTAGCCAGAAGAAGACGAATCCGCCGATCACCCGCATAAAGATAAAGGCAAACGGACTAACTAGGTCGGGCATAACCCCCTTAGCAACGGTGTGATTTAGGCCGTAAATGGTGGTTGCCCCTAGAGCTGCTAAAAGCGCTAGAATGCGCTTTCTCATTGATGCAAAGCCTGTTTGGCCGCCTCAAGAACGGCCTTCGCGTTGCCGATAAAGATGGCCTCTTTAGTGACCACTACCGGCCTTTTCAAGAAGGTGTAATGCTCTAGAATGAGCGAACGGTAGTCTTGTTCAGAAAGCGTTTTTTCGGATAGGTTTCGCTGTCGGTACAAGACGGCCCTTCTGCTGAAGAGGGCCTCGTAACTTCCGGCTAATTTAGCCATGTGATCGAGGGCTTTTTCTGAGATGCCTTTCGATTTGATTTCGACGAGCTCAATGTCGCTTGTAGGTGCCAAAAATTCCAGTGCCTTCTGACAGGTTTTGCAGGTCTCTAGGTAAAAAATGGTGCGCATATCAGTCGTTTTGAGCCGCCCACAAAAGTACGCATCCTTGGGCTAAGGGTTCAATCAAAATCTTTTGCGAATTTGAAAATTTTGCTCCCCTCTCAGCATAGAAATAGCATAATTTTGCAGCAGTATTATTAATCGTTCAAAAAATGCACGTAGATACCCAAAGCGCAATCGATAACTTCATGAGTGAAGTACGCAGTCGAAACGGTCATGAACCCGAATTTTTGCAGGCGGTTCAAGAGGTGGCTGATACGGTTATTCCGTATATCGTACAGCACGATATTTACCACGGAAAAAACATTTTATTGAGAATGGTTGAACCCGAGCGCCTTATTTCTTTTAGAGTGGCTTGGGTAGATGACAAAGGAGAAATTCATGTGAATCGCGGCTATAGAATTCAAATGAATTCGGCCATCGGACCTTATAAAGGAGGCCTGCGCTTTCACCCGACGGTAAACGCAAGTGTACTCAAGTTTTTGGCCTTCGAACAAGTCTTTAAAAATAGTTTAACCACGCTTCCGATGGGCGGTGCAAAGGGCGGATCTGACTTTGACCCTAAGGGAAAATCAGACGACGAAATCATGCGCTTCTGCCACGCCTTCATGTCTGAACTGTGCAGACACATCGGTCCGAACACAGACGTTCCGGCCGGAGACATCGGGGTTGGTGCAAGAGAGATAGGTTACCTCTTTGGTGCTTATAAAAAGACCCGAAATGAATTTACTGGGGTGCTCACCGGAAAGGGATTGAGTTGGGGCGGATCGCAAATTCGCCCCGAGGCCACAGGCTACGGAACGGTCTATTTTGCACAGAGCATGTTACAGACTAGAGGAGAATCAATAGAAGGTAAAAACGTGGTCATTTCTGGTTCAGGAAACGTCGCCCAATTCGCGGCAGAAAAGGTCTTACAACTGGGAGGAAAGGTGCTCACGCTATCTGATTCAGGTGGATATATCTACGATCCAGACGGAATCGACGAAGAAAAGCTCGCTTTTGTTATGGACCTTAAGAACAACAAGCGCGGTCGCATCATGACCTATGTAAGAGAATACCCAAAGGCAACCTATCACGAAGGTAAGCGCCCGTGGGACGTAAAGTGCCAGATCGCTCTTCCGTGTGCAACTCAGAACGAATTGACAGGTGAAGATGCCATTCAAATGATTAAAAACGGAGTAATCGCTGTGTCTGAAGGAGCAAATATGCCTTCTACCCCAGAGGCCATTCACCATTTTCACGATCACAAAATTTTATTTGCACCCGGTAAGGCCTCCAACGCAGGTGGGGTGGCCACATCAGGTCTTGAGATGTCACAAAACTCGCTACGCATCAGCTGGACACGTGAAGAGGTCGATGTTAAGCTCCGAAGTATAATGAGTGATATTCACGACGCGTGCACACATTACGGCTTGGAAGAAGACGGCTATTGCAACTATGTTAAAGGAGCAAATATTGCCGGATTCGTAAAGGTTGCCGATGCCATGCTTGCTCAAGGAGTGATTTAAGGTATTGAGCGCTCAGGTTGTACACACAGAGCTCATCGTTTTAAGCCGGCTAAGGTACGGTGATACCAGTCTTATTGTTCGAGCCTACACCCGAGAGCTCGGTCTGCAATCGTATATGGTAAAGGGAGTGCTTAAGCCCACAAAAACAGGGCTTAAGCCTTCTTATTTTCAGAGCCTTACTCGATTAAATGCCGTGGTCACTTATTCGGCCAAAGCTCAAAAGCTTGAGGCAATCAGAGAGGCCAAACCCGCCGCTAAAACCAATGGATTTTCAGCCGATGTACTCAAGTCGAATGTGGCGCTGTTTATGGCTGAGGTTCTTTCAATGCTGTTGTCGGAAGAGCAAGAAGATCAGCAGCTTTACCATTTTTTGACGGATCAAATTGATCGGCTTGATTCTGAAGCCGTTGGCCCGGATTACCTTATTTTATTTTTGCTGCGACTAGCTCATTTCATGGGCTGCTTTCCAGATAAGGCGTTTGAGCCATCTCAGGTATTTGACTTGAGCCAGGGCCTGTTTACCGAGCCTCAACTCGCCCTTACCCCCCTTTCAACAGAAGCTTCTGAACTACTCTATCGCTATTTAGGCACGAATTTTGATAAAGATCAGCGCATAAATGCTTCGAAAGCGACTAGGCAAGAAGTTTTAGAAGGGCTATTAAGGTATTTTTCTTTTCAAATAGCCGGATTCAAATTTCCCAAATCGCTCGAGATCATTCAATCGATCTTTTGATGAGATTTTTAACGGTGATGGTATTGTGGGCCTTGGGGCTCTCAGTTTACGCACAGCAGGTGGTGGTCAAAGATTCTTTGAGCGGCGAC
>JAURPW010000001.1:0-3704 GCA_030836435.1 Flavobacteriaceae bacterium | reverse complement strand
GCCTGACCGTAACTGCGCATGGCCTCTTCGACACCGGTTAGCCTTTTTTCGATCAGCGGACTCAATGCCTCAAAGGTCACATCTCGGGGGGCTGCTCCGGTACCGCCAGAAAATACAATGAGATCGCAATTTGCAGCAGTCAGTGCGGCTAATTGTGATGTAATGGCTTCTTTCTCGTCAGGAACCACCTCTAGGGTCTCACATTCTAATCCCAAACCGATGAGGCGTTTCTGAATAGCCACACCCGTGCGGTCCTCTGCCTTCTTGGCAGAAACAGAATCTGAGCAGATGACTACTCCTGCCTTTAGCCCTGTTGTGACGGTCTTGAGGTCTGATTTACCTCCTTTTTTGCTGAGTAATTTGATAGAACCTATTTCGACTCCTTTGTCTAGAGGTTTGAGCATATCGTACATATTCAAGGCTGCTATGCTGGCTCCGTGCATCGCTTCAACCTCTACTCCTGTTTTGTAAATCGTTTTAACCTCACACTGAATGTGAATCTGAAGTCCGTCGATCTCATAAGAAAATCCGGTATACTCGATAGGAATCGGATGGCAATCGGGCAAAAGCTCAGGCGTCTTTTTCACTCCAAGCAATCCTGCCGCCTTACTCATCTCAAAAACATCTCCCTTCGGAACACGGCCCTCTTTAATGGCTTTTATTGTAGCCTCAGAACTCACATTGACTGTGGCCGATGCAACGGCAATCCTTAGCGTGGTATTCTTGTGTGTAATATCGACCATGAATTAGGTATTTACTTTCCACTGATGGGTATTGTCTTCGAATATCTCCTTACCAAAGACCGGCAGCTTGGCCTTAAGTTCGTCTACGAAATAAGGCAGGGCCTCAAAAACAGCCTTACGATGACCTGAAGAAACAAACACAAAAAAACAAATCTCTCCGACTGCTACCTGCCCTATACTATGATAGACATGCGCACAGGTAATGTCAAATTTCTCAAAAAGCGATTCTTTTATCTCGTGTGCAATCCCGTTGATCATTTCGACCTGACCGCTGTATGAAATGGCACTTACTTTTTTACCCCCCACTTGATCTTCACGTACCTGACCCAAAAAAATAGAATGCGCTCCTATTTGCGTTTTGGGTTGATGTACCTGAATTGATTTTTTTATTTTTTCAGGATCAATGGGACCTTCAACAAGTATGGATTTTATAGACTTAGTCATACTTCATGTGATTCAAATAATGGATAAAGTCTTCTATATCTTCTTTCAGGTAATATACGTTTTCGTGTTCAATTTTTTGTGCCCAATGGTGTGCTCTTTTTCCACTTGCACAGAACAATATCACAGGCCGATCATTAGGTAATTTTTGGCTTAAAGCGACAACTTCAGGATAATCAAGAAGCGGATGTTCTCCTGCCTCTCTTACATCCACGAATAGTGGATCTTTCAATTCTTCGAGATCTGATAGGTAAAGGGCTTGATCGTTCCAATCGCAATCGTTTAAGGTGATCGGCTCAATGCGGTTCAAGTTTTTGATCCGGGCAATAGCGTTCAGATCTGCCTTAAATGCCAAGGCCTGCTGCTGATGAGTTAAAAGGTCATAAGTAATGAGTCTGCCCGTCTGAACCGATTCTAAACCCGCCAAAACCTTCAAGGCTTCAGCCGCCATGAGCGAACCTATCAAGGCTACTAAAGGTGAGAAGACTCCAATTTCTGCGCAATTGGGAATCACCCCATCGGTAGGTGGTTCTTTAAACAGGCAGCGGTAGGTCGCCGAGCCCTTATAATTGCAAACAGCCATTTGTCCGCTGTAGGTATAGAGGGCTCCAAAAATAAAGGGAACATCAGTACGCACGCAGGCATCGTTGATCAAATAGCGGGTACGGAAGTTATCGGTACAATCGATGACCAAGTCGCATCCACCTACTATATTCTCGGCAGTATGCGGCTCAAATACCTGGGGAATTGCGGCGAGTTCAATCTCACTGTTTAAGGCACCTAGCTTTTCGATCGCCACCTCAGCTTTTAAGCGTGAAATATCTTCTTCAGCATACAGCACCTGACGTTGCAGATTAGATAGAGAAACACGGTCATAATCCACGACCGTTATTTTTCCTACACCCGCAGAGGACAAATAGGGCGATACAGTAGAACCAAGGCCACCAGCACCTACAACCACTACATGTGCGGTTCGCAGCTGCTCTTGAGCCTGAGCACCCCATCCCTTTAGCTTTATATGTCGATCGTATCGCTTGTTCATCCTCCTGAAAATGGTGGAAATACTTCTATAGCACCTGTACTTAACTCTTCTTCGTCAGACTTCATAGCTCCGTCTTGGGCGAGGGTGTACGGATAAGCATCAAGCCCTTTAAAAGCGACTGTTAATTTCTCACGAAGCTCTGCAAAGCGAATGCCCTCTTGTAGCTCTATAGTTCCATGCGCCCCAAAAAGCTCTTCTAGTGGACCATAAAAGTTCAATCTGTACTCCATTAGATCAAAAATAGTTTTACCGCAGCGATTCCGAGAACCCCCACCAAGAAATACGTCAAAAGGCGATTGCTCCAGCGCGAGCTGCCGAAATAACCTCCGGCGAATCCGCCTATAACCGCCAGGGCTACGAATAGCCAGGTGTTCGGGTCAAACTGTGCACCGGCATACCATTGACCAGTAAGTCCGGCTGCTGAATTGACCCATATAAAAAGAGCTGAAACCGCTGCAGCCTCTTTCATGCGCGCCCAATGCAACAAGATCAAAACAGGGGTAAGTATGATGCCACCTCCAATACCTATAAGGCCTGAGAACAATCCAATAGCCACCCCTAAAGCTATGGCAGGAACAATGCGCACAGGCGCTGGAGAGGTTTCAACCTCTTTCAGGTTCATAATCATGCGGATCATTGACACCAGTAAAAGCAATCCTAAAATGCGTTTGTAGAGTACCGGATCAAGATTAATAGTTCCCCCAAGATAGGCGGCAGGCACCGAACCCAAAGCAAACCAAAAAAAGATACGCCAGTTAAAGTACCCTGCCTTGAAATAATGAAAAAAAGCTGTTCCGGCCACAAACAGGTTGAGTGTTAGGGCCGTTTGCTTCATAAAGGCAGTCTCAAGAGTAAAGAGGGCCATTAGTGCTAAATAACCACTAGCACCCCCGTGGCCAACGCTCGAATACAAAAAGGCAACAACAGGTAAGAGTATCAAGAATCCGATGTGTACCCCTTCAACCATAACCTATAATGCAATCGCTTTTACCTTTGTTTGAGCCTCGATTCGAGCAGTATCAGCGGGCACATAGATGAGCGCATTCGCCTTCGCAAAACTCATAAGCGTTGCCGAATTAAATTCATCTATTGGCGTAATCGTTCCGCCTGAGCGCTGGGCTTTGACAAATAAGGCGCGACCAAACCTATTTTCAATGGTTGTCTCAAGTGTAAGGAGCATCTCTGTTGGCGACTGACCCTGAATTTGCTCTAAATAACGTTTGACATAGACATAAAAACAGGTGAGTGTTGAGGCTGGATTACCGGGGAGTGCAAAGACTGCTTTTTCACCTTTCTTACCAAAAAATAAGGGCTTGCCTGGTTTTTGTCGCACCGTATAAAACACCGAATCCACATCAATAGTCTTCAAAGCATCTGCGACATAATCATAATCTCCAACTGAAATTCCTCCAGAAATGAGCACCACATTAGCGGTCTGCAGCGCTTTAGCAAGTTGAGCGACCGTTTGATCTGGATCG
>JAURPW010000038.1:0-5012 GCA_030836435.1 Flavobacteriaceae bacterium | reverse complement strand
TTTGGTCTTTCTTTGGGTAACAAATCGATGGGTGCTAAGGCCTATTTGATCGAAGCAGTGCTGTTGCTTGTGCTACTCGGAGTCTTTCTGATCACTGATCTGTTGCTCTCTTTCGCTTTGTATTTTGCATTTTGGCACGCCCTTCCGTCGCTCAGCGATCAAATTAAGTTGCTTTATAACCAGCCTTTGCGGAAGGGTATTGTGAGCTATGTGCGTTCTTCATATCTCTATTGGGCTATATCGGCGATAGCCTTCATTGCGCTTTTAATGGTGCTCGATGTTCAAGACCTGCAAGTGATCGAGCTGCTGGTGTACTTTCTGGCTGCAATAACCTTTCCGCATGTAATGGTCATGAGTCGCATCGAAAGACTCCTAGAAACCTAAAGAATCTTAGTACTTTTGCCAGTACTTCAAAACGAATGCACTGACCCTTATGTTTGACCAATTAAGTACTAGAATTGAAGGTGCCCTTCATAAGTTGAAGGGAAAAGGCAAGATCAACGAATTGAATATCGCAGAGTCGATGAAGGAGATCCGAAAGGCACTTCTAGACGCCGATGTCAACTACAAGATCGCCAAAGAGTTCACCAATACCGTAAAAGAAAAGGCGCTGGGTCAAGAAGTTTTGCAATCGCTTCAGCCCGGACAACTAATGGTTAAAATCGTCCGAGACGAGTTGGCCCTGCTCATGGGATCCAGCAGTACGGATATAGCCCTTAAGCCTGGGCTTAGTGTGGTCTTAATGGCTGGTCTTCAGGGATCGGGTAAAACCACGTTCTCAGGTAAGCTAGCAAACTATTTAAAAAACAAAAAGACAAAAAAGCCCTTACTGGTTGCTTGCGATGTCTATCGACCCGCTGCGATTGATCAGCTTCATATTGTAGGAGATCAACTTGGTGTTGCGGTATATTCAAATAAAGAGGAGAAAGATCCGGTAGTCATTGCCAAAGAAGGCGTGGCGAAGGCGAAGGCTGAAGGATTCAATGTGGTCATTGTCGATACTGCGGGGCGTCTGGCCTTAGACCAGGCGATGATGAATGAAATCAAGGCTATTCACGCGGCCATCGTGCCTGACGAGACCCTTTTTGTGGTAGATGCTATGACGGGTCAAGACGCTGTGAATACGGCTAAGGCCTTTAACGATGTGCTCGATTTTGACGGAGTAGTGCTTACCAAGTTAGACGGAGATACACGCGGAGGGGCCGCACTGACCATACGATCTGTGGTTAATAAGCCCATTAAGTTTGTGGGTACAGGTGAAAAACTTGATGCGTTAGATGTCTTTTATCCCGATCGTATGGCCGATCGTATTCTGGGCATGGGCGATGTGGTCTCTCTTGTTGAGCGCGCCCAGGAGCAGTTTGACGAAGAAGAGGCCCGAAAAATTCAAAAGAAGATTGCCAAGGAGACCTTTGGGTTTGATGACTTTCTTTCACAGATACAGCAGATCAAAAAAATGGGCCCCATGAAGGACCTCGTTTCTATGATTCCTGGAATGGCCAAGGCGACCAAAGGACTAGACATTGATGACGACGCCTTTAAGCACATAGAGGCAATGATTTATTCTATGACTCCTTCTGAGCGCAGCCAGCCTAGACTAATTGATGCGAATCGAAAAAAGCGCATTGCCAATGGAAGCGGAAGAGACCTACAAGAGGTCAATAAGCTGATTAAGCAATTCGAACAGATGAGTAAAATGATGAAGATGATGCAAGGGGCAAAAGGAAGAAATATGATGCAAATGATGCAAAACATGAAGACGCGCTAATTATGGTTCTTTTAGACGGAAAGAAGACGAGCCAAGAGCTCAAAGAAGAGATAGCCGCCGCTGTGGCTGTTTTGCGCCAACAGGGCAAGAAGGTTCCGCACTTAGCAGCGGTAATCGTCGGAAATGACGGAGCGAGTTTGACCTATGTATCAAGTAAAGTAAAGGCCTGCGAGCAAGTGGGTTTTCAATCGACGCTGGTTAAACTGCCTGAAGATACTAGCGAGGAGGCCTTATTAGAAAAGGTCAAAGAGCTCAATGCCAATGCGGATATAGATGGGTACATCGCTCAACTTCCACTGCCTAAGCACATTGATGAAGAAAAGGTGCTCTTGGCGGTTGATCCGAAGAAAGATGTAGACGGATTTCATCCGGCCAATTTTGGTCGCATGGCTCTTGAATTGGAATCATTTATTCCGGCCACTCCTTATGGAATTATGCAGCTTTTGGAGCGCTACGATATAGATACCCAAGGAAAACACGCCATAGTTATAGGAAGATCCCATATTGTCGGTCGACCCATTAGCATACTGCTCAGTCAAAAGGGTAAGTATGCGAATGCTACCGTGACCCTAGCTCACTCGCGCACATCCGACTTAAAGAACTTGGTGCTTCAAGCAGATATTGTTGTATCGGCACTGGGAATACCCAATTTTGTTACGGCCGATATGATCAAGCCCGGAGCGGTTGTAGTCGATGTGGGCATTACGCGCGTGCCAGATGCAGATGCGCCCAAGGGCTATCGCATTGTTGGAGATGTCGACTTTGATCAGGTCGCCCCGAAGACTTCTTTTATTACTCCAGTTCCTGGAGGTGTGGGCCCTATGACCATAGCCATGCTACTGAAGAATACCCTTTTAGCGCGAGAGCGCAGTGAGGTCTAGGTAGCGAAAAGGGCAGATAGGTGCTTAAAGCTTTTAAATTCTAGCGCATTTCCAGAAGGATCTTTAAAAAAGAGCGTTTTCTGTTCGCCGGGTAGTCCCTCAAAACGCAGATAGGGTTCTATAATGAAGTTGATCCCTTTTTGTCTGATCCGATCGGCGAAGGCATCAAAATCATTCCACTCTAACACGACTCCAAAATGCGGAACCGGAACGTCTTTTCCGTCTACTGCGTTGGCTACCATTACACCCTTGTGATTGGGGTCCAGGTGAATGACCAGCTGGTGACCGAAAAAATTATAGTCTACCCAATGATCGCTACTACGCCCCTCTTCAAAGGCCAATAAATCAGTGTAAAACGAACGCGCTTCAGAGAGGTTATTAACCGGAATCGCAAGGTGAAAGGGCTGTAGGCTCATAATCGATTTAGTTTGAAGCTAAAAATAAGCTGATTTTCTCACAAACTTCAGCTCGATGCATAGAATGGCCGTTTTTTTCGGTGAGCACTAATTCACTATTAGACAAGGCGTTGTGAACGGCTATTGATTGGGTATGCGGTATGGTCTGATCGCTGCGATCGTGCATAATCAAGGCTTTTTGAGGGATGTGCTGTGCAAAACGAATGCTCGAAAACGAGACGATGTCCATGTCGACTAGCTTGTTCATTTGTGCGTCGAGCGCGCGATATACTCGGTGGTTGAAGGGCACTCTTCTTTGGTATCCTGAAACGATAAGCGAAAAATCAGCCGGGGCGCCTAAGGTTACAAATGAGCGAACAGAGGTGTTTTGGTGCTTGTAGAGCAAGTAAAGTATGGCCATTCCACCCATAGAGTGTCCAATGAGGTGCTTGATTTGATGCTTTTGGGTTAACTGATAAGCCGCCTCTACATAGTCGGGAAGCAGGTGATAGGTTCCCGTTGAGTTTCCGTGAGCCGGAGCATCTATAGCATAAATGTTATAGCCCTCTTGGCGCATAGATTGTATTAAGTTTCTCCACCGATTGGTATTGCTCTCCCATCCGTGCAGTAACAGTACCGAATCTTTATCTCCAGGCCAGTGATAGCTTTGGATCTGCATGCCAGAGACCTCTAAAATTTCGCTTTTTGCTTGTTCAAGCAGGGGTATTTTTTTTCCGTCGCGCAGCTGGCTTCTTCTGACCTTAGCGAAGGTTTGCATAGCTAGAAGGCCCGCCTTTTCCATTGACAAAAGGGCAACTAAATTGAAGTACGTTCCTAAGATCTTAGGAACGACAAAGACTAAGAATTGACGCATTTTACCAGCTAATGATGACCTGATTAATCACGGCTTCTGCAGGTAGTTGCACCGGATCGATGGGATCAAAATTATACTTCAGGCTTTCGGGTAATTCGCTGCGATCAAACAGAAATAATAGTGGTGATTCTTTAACGTAAATAGAAATGCTTCTAATCGAGGGTACCACCTGATCAATGGTATAGACCTTTTTCAGATCTCCCACAGTTTTGCCCACTCCAATACCTTTTTGAGTTTTGTAGAGGCTATCAAAAACCTGAACAACTTCAATGCGCTGATCTAAATTGGCCTTAAGCTGTAGGCGTCTTTTCTGCTGCTTATTAAAAACAGTAATACCGATTAATTCGCCTGTGCTGATGCGTTCGTAGGCGACGGAGTCTGTGCTGAATACAGCAGCTGCGTTTTGGATGCTATCGGTAGATTGCAGCTGGCCGAGTTGGCTCTCGCTCATTAACGTCTCGTTAGAGGGGCTACAGCTGTGCAGGATTACTGCAATAAGGCTTAGGATTATTCCGTTTTTCATGGGGCAAAAATACGCAAATAGCCTGTTAAGGAACGCCCAAATACTTATGGGTTTGAAGCGTGATTTTCCACTCAGGATGAGCCAAGACAAAATCGGTCATAAGTGGCATTACTTTGGCGCGCACTTCCCATTCGGGCTGTAACATCAAGAGGCAGCTCTCATTTACTTTTTCGGCTTCTGCTTGTGCAAATTGAAAATCGCTTTTATTGTAGACAATACATTTCAATTCGTCTGCCCGTTTGTAGATTTCAGGCAATGGCTGTTTGAATTTTTTAGGAGACAGGCAAATCCAGTCCCAATTGCCGCTCAAGGGATGCGCACCTGAGGTTTCTAGGTGGGTCTTAAAGCCGGCTGCTCTTAGAGCCGTAGTTAAGGTGTCTAGCCGATGCATGAGCGGTTCTCCGCCCGTTATGACTACGATCTTCGCCCGGCTGTCTACTTCTTGCACTATGGCTTCAATAGAGCCGTACCATTTTTGGTCAATAGTCCAACTCTCCTTGACATCACACCAATGACAGCCTACATCGCATCCGCCTAAACGAATAAAATGCGCTGCAGTTCCTTGAAAATG
>JAURPW010000037.1:0-5228 GCA_030836435.1 Flavobacteriaceae bacterium | reverse complement strand
TATCAAAAACCTTAACCTGCCAAACCTGTGCATGGCCTCTCCAGATATGGGCGGTTCAAAGCGCGCTTATATGTACTCTAAGGCGCTTGAATCTGACGTGGTCATTTGCTACAAGCAGCGTGAAAAAGCCAATGAAGTAACCCACATGGAACTCATAGGTGAGGTAAAAGGAAAAAACGTGGTGCTCGTCGACGACATGGTTGACACTGCCGGAACGCTCACTAAAGCAGCCGACCTCATGATTGAGCGCGGAGCCGAAAGCGTAAGGGCTATCACCACCCACGGCTTGTTGTCGGGAGATGCCTATAAGAAAATAGAGCAGTCGAAGCTCAGTGAGCTCATCATCACAGACTCGATTGACAAAAAACACGAATCCAATAAGATAAAGGTGCTTGGTTGCGCTGATTTGTTTGCCGATGTAATGCATCGCGTGCACAACAACACCTCTATCTCTTCAAAATTTATACTTTAATTTTTATTCAACATGCAATCAATTACAATCAAAGGATCTAAAAGAGAAAGCGTGGGCAAGAAGGCTAGTAAGGCCCTACGTAATGCTGAAATGGTCCCTTGCGTGCTTTACGGGGGGGAATCGCCAGTTCATTTTATGGCAGAAGAAAAGAGCTTCAAGCCCCTTGTGTACACTCCAAACGCGCACACAGTGGTAATTGAGCTAAAAGAGGGAGACCGCTACGAGGCCGTACTGCAAGATATTCAGTTTCACCCCGTAAACGACAAGATTTTACACGTTGACTTCTACCAATTATTTGAAGATCGAGCGGTAACCATGAACATTCCGGTTAAATTGGCCGGAAGTGCTCCTGGAGTATTGAACGGAGGTCGCCTGATGTTTAGAAACCGCAAGCTTACGGTAAAAGCGCTTCCTGCAAACCTTCCAGATGTTATCAATGTAGATATTTCAAAATTGAGAATTGGTGGAACCATTTCGGTTGGTGATGTTCTTTCTGAAGATTACACCTTTATGCACCCAGATAACACTTCAATCGTTCAGGTTAAAACGTCGAGAAATGTCGTTGCCGAGGAAGAAGAAGCCGAAGAGACTGAAGAGTCAGCTGCTGCCGAAGAAAGTTCTGAGGCTGCTGAATAAGCACCTGCTCAACAAAAGTTGTCAAGTAACTGAACTGACCCCCTCCAACAAAGGGGGTCAGTCTTTTTTCTACCTTTACTAGTTGTATTCTAAGTGCAAGAAGGCTTATGAAAAAGTTTCTAATCGTGGGTTTAGGCAATTGTGGTCCTGAATATATAGAGACTCGACACAACATCGGATTTAAGATTGCCGAAAAACTGAGCGATCAACTAGGCGGCAGCTTTAGCTCGGCTAGACTGGGCGAACTCTCTCGAGTGAAGCACAAGGGAAGAGAACTGATCATCTTGAAACCCAACACCTTTATGAATCTTAGCGGAAAGGCTGTGGTCTATTGGATGCAGCAAGAAAACATTGCACTCAATCAACTACTTGTGGTTACCGATGACCTCAACTTACCTTTTGGCACCATTCGCATTAAGGCTAAAGGCAGTGATGGCGGGCACAACGGATTAAAGGATATCCAAGCCAGGCTTGAGACCAATCAATATGCCCGATTTCGTTTTGGAATAGGCGATGAATTTTCAAAAGGCCAACAAATCGACTACGTCTTGGGCAACTGGAGCGTTGAGGAATCTGACAAGCTCAAAGAACGACTCGAAAGGTCAGCAGAGGCCATTAAAACCTTCGCCTTCAATGGCCTAGAAACCGCCATGAATTCTTTTAATAACACTTAGTGTTTAGCTAACACAAGATAGCCGCATGTCTGCTTATTTTTGTGGGTTTACAGCGTGAAACAGTGATGGAAAGACTAGATAGGATCGAGAGCTACAACAGTGCTAAAGGCACCGTGCTTACTATAGGCACATTTGACGGAGTGCACATTGGGCATAAAAAGATCATTAATGCACTCGTCGAAGAAGCCAAAAATAAAGACCTGAACGCTTGCCTACTCACCTTTTCTCCCCACCCTAGAGAGGTGCTTCAAAAAGATACGGGCATAAAAATGCTGAGTACACTTGAAGAAAAAGCCCATCGGCTAGAAGAGTTGGGTCTTGATGTGCTGGTGGTACATCCGTTCTCTAAAGACTTCTCCAGGCTGACGGCCAGAGAATACGTTGAAGACATACTCGTAAAGCGGCTTAAGGTAAAGCACCTCATTGTGGGCTACGACCACCGATTTGGTCGAAATAGAGAAGCCGACATAGTAGACCTGCATTACTTTGCGAAGCGTTTTGACTTTGCTATTACCGAAATCGAGGCGCAAGATGTAGACGATGTAGCCGTAAGTTCGACCAAGATCCGCAATGCACTTTCTGAGGGGGCGGTACACAAGGCCAATCAATACCTCGGTTATAGATACAGCATTAGCGGCAAGGTGGCCAAGGGCAAAGGACTGGGGCGCACCATAGGGTTTCCGACTGCGAATATTGAGAATATTGACCCTAAAAAGCTATTGCCCGCAAATGGGGTCTATATAATTAGCACCAGCATTGAAGGTCAACTGATCAAAGGAATGATGAATATTGGCCAAAATCCCACCGTTGATTCGGGCGGATTGCATGTAGAAGTGCATCTTTTCGATTTCGAGTCTGACCTATACGACAGGTCCATTCAGATAGAATTGTACAAACGACTGAGAAGTGAGAAACGCTTTGAATCGCTTGAGGCACTCAGCGCCCAATTAAAAGAAGACCAATCTACCACGCTTAAGTACTTCAAAGAAGGGCTGCTATTCTAGGTTTTTCTACTTTTGCTGCAAATTCGATTTCATGCTTGAACTTCACACGATTCGCGAATCAAAAGAACAGGTCATCGCTGCTTTGAGCAAGAGGGGCCTAGATGCACGCGAACAGATCGAACACATACAGGCTCTTGACGAATCACGTCGGGCACTTCAAACCGAATTAGACGCTTTACTAGCCGAATCAAATGCGCTAGCAAAAGAAATTGGAAGCCTTTTTAAGGCCGGAAAGGCGGCAGAGGCTGAAGGTCTAAAAGCGCGCACTGCCGAATTAAAAGAGCAGTCCAAATCCATTCAAGAGACGCTTAATGAAAAGGCTGATGCCCTAACTGCAGCCTTGTATCAGCTTCCAAATACTCCACACGATTCGGTGCCCGCAGGCAGGTCCGAAGCCGACAACAAAGAGATTTTTACCTCTCCGAATACACTGGTGTTGCCTGAAGACGCCCTTCCGCATTGGGATCTGGCCAAAAAGTACGACCTAATTGACTTTGAATTGGGCGTAAAGATCGCCGGGGCGGGATTTCCGGTGTATAAGGGAAAAGGTGCTCGGCTTCAACGCGCACTGATCAGCTTTTTCTTAGATAGAAATATAGAGGCGGGTTATCAAGAAATTCAGCCTCCGCACATGGTGAACGAAGCTTCAGGATACGGAACGGGTCAGCTTCCAGACAAAGAAGGCCAAATGTATCACGTGACGGCAGACAACCTCTACTTGATTCCGACCGCCGAGGTGCCCGTCACCAACCTACTGAGAGATGTGCTACTTCAAGAGTCAGAGCTGCCCATAACCATGACCGCATACACGCCCTGTTTTAGACGTGAGGCCGGAAGTTACGGATCTGATGTAAGAGGCCTAAATCGCCTGCATCAATTCGACAAGGTAGAAATCGTAAGGGTAGAGAAACCCGAAAACTCATATCAGGCCTTAGAGGGAATGGTAGCGCATGTGAAAACGCTGCTTGAGGCACTAGAGCTGCCTTATCGCATTTTACAGTTGTGCGCGGGAGACCTAGGTTTCACCTCTGCCCTCACCTATGACTTCGAAGTGTATTCGGCTGCTCAAAAAAGATGGCTAGAAATTAGCTCGGTTTCAAACTTTGAGACCTTTCAGTCGAATCGATTAAAGCTGAGAATCAAAGACGCACATGGACAAAAACAACTGGCTCACACGCTAAATGGAAGTGCGCTGGCCCTGCCTCGCGTGTTGGCGGCACTTCTTGAAAATCATCAGACCGCAGAGGGTATACGAATCCCTAAAGCCCTTGTTAAGTACACGCAATTTGATCAGATTGCGTAATGATGATCATTTATAACGTAACCACCCACGTAGAGGTCAGTATAGAAAACGAATGGATCAAATACATGCGCGAGAAGCACATTCCGCTGATGATGTCCACTGGGAAATTCCGCGAAGCCACCTTCACCCGCATAAACCCTTCTGAGTCGACCGAACAGGGGGTAAGCTTCTCCGTTCAATACCTCTGCCCCAACAAAGCAACGCTTGAGAGTTATCTGGCCGATGATGCCGAGAGAATAGAGCGTGAGCTGCGTCAGCAATTCGGATCAAACGCCCTTGAATTCACCACTGAACTCGAGCTCATAGGTCGAGCGCAGCTTAACCTTAATTCGTGAAAAACCGATCAAAGCCAACCGACGGGGTTACCCCTAAGAAACAGCTCGGACAGCACTTTTTGACCGACCAGGGAATCGCAGAAAAAATCGCCAACACCTTGAGCCTTGAGGGCTATAAGCACGTTATCGAAATCGGGCCGGGCACCGGGGTACTGACCAAGTTTTTAATTCAGAAACCGATTGAGATCGAGGCCATTGATCTCGACAGTGAGTCAATCGAGTACCTTCAAACCACGTTCACCGAAACCCATAAGCCTCAAAACCTCAGTATTCGCAAAGCCGATTTTTTAAAGCTAAACCTTCACGAAATCTTCAAGGGTCAACCCTTGGCCATTACCGGAAACTTTCCATATAATATTTCTACTCAGATTGTTTTTAAGATGCTTGAACACCGCGATCGAGTGGTTGAATTCACTGGAATGTTTCAGCGGGAAGTAGCTGAGCGCATTTGCGAAAAACCAGGCAGCAAGGCTTACGGCATACTGAGTGTTTTGGTTCAGGCCTATTACGAGGCTAGTTACGCCTTTACTGTTCACCCCCAGGTATTCAACCCTCCGCCAAAGGTACAGTCTGGTGTCATCGTTCTCAGACGAAAAGAAGCGAACCAACTGTCTTGCAGCGAGGCAACCCTGAGGCACGTAGTTAAATCGGCATTCAACCAACGCCGTAAAACCCTGAGAAATAGCTTAAAAGGCTTAGATATTTCACCTCGTCTTAAAGAAGATGCTATCTTTGACCTGCGACCAGAGCAGTTATCTGTTGAAGCATTTATCGATCTAAGTACACGCATTGAACATGGAGCCC
>JAURPW010000036.1:0-3907 GCA_030836435.1 Flavobacteriaceae bacterium | reverse complement strand
TCGGCATTCAAGGCCAGCGTTCGATCTTCTACCAACGATTCTAGAGATTTGATGAGTTCTTGAGGTGAACACTCAAATGTAGCAAGACAATCGTTTATCGATCTAGGCGTTGAGCAGAAAGTGAGTAATTCGGCTTCTGATGGGGTTTTGGGATCACAGTAGTCGCAAATTCCGCAGGCCTCGCTCTGTTGCCCAAAATAGGTGCTTATATGCTGCATGGCACAGTTATCGGTGTCTAGAAGAAACTGTTGCATCGAAAGCGCCCGTTCCTTTTTCAAGGACACATAAGGTCCGTGGTTCTTGATTAACAAATTGTGCACATAATGATCTTCTCTTGGTGTGGCCAAATTTATTTGAAAGAGATCATCAATTTTCTCAAGTTGTATCTTCTTTCGTCTAGCTGCAGATTCAGCCGCCTTTAGCAGTATCGAAGAAGAAAAATTGAAGATAAAGCGCTCTGATTTTGCCTCATTTCGGGCCTTGCTTAGGCTTCTAAACAGCGCATCGTCGCTTTCGCGATCTCTCGAACCGAAAAGGTCTGAATCAAAGGTGACCATCCACTCGGTTTTGCGTGTTTCAGACCAATATATAATGCCGTATTTTTCCAATGAACGCAGCATTGAATACCACTGATGAACTTTGAGATCGAATTTGATGGCTGTTTGACTAAGGCTCAATAAGAAGGGTTCTTTTGGAAGTTCGCCTTCAGCGATTTGAAACAAAGTGACCAGTTTTTTATAGGCGCTGTAGAGCGATTCTACGGTCTGAATTTCAAATTCGGCCTTTTGGGCAAAGCCGGTAACCTTTTCGCGCTCTGATAGAAGAATAGCATGGGCTCTGTTTTGATCTCTGCCTGCGCGTCCGATTTCTTGATAGTATTGTTCAACACTTTCGGGGATGTCGAAGTGAATGACCGCTCGAACGTCTGCGCGATCGATGCCCATTCCGAAAGCACTGGTGCAAACCATTACGGGATGAGAGGCCGTGACAAAGTATTTTAACCGCGCCGATTTTTCGGCTACACTCAGTCCGGCATGGTAGAATTGACAGTCTATAGAGGCCTTGTTTAGTAAATCACTCAATCGCTCGGCTCGTTGACGACTTCTCACATAGATTAAAGCTGTTGAAAGGGCTAAGCGCCTGAGAATAGAGATAAGAAGCACTTCTTTATTGTGGTGGTAAAATCTTTTTATGGCTAACTGAGGCCGTTCTACCGAACCAACAAATTTGGCTAAATTTTGTAATTCTAAGTTAGAGACTATATCGTCTAAAACTTTGGGCGTAGCTGTTGCAGTTAAAGCGAGTATGGGTGTTGTGGTTAGCGATTTTCTCAGCAATCCTAAAAGGCGATAGGCGGGTCTGAAATCGTGCCCCCATTGCGATATGCAGTGTGCCTCATCAATGGCGATAAAAGACAATTCAATTTGATTAAGTCGCTCTAAAACTAGAGGATTTTGAAGGCGTTCAGGCGCCATATAGACAATTTTATACTGCCCGTAACTCATGTTGTCAAGCCTCTGAACAAGGGTTGATTCGCTCATAGGCCCGAATAACCCCATGGCTTTTATGTCTCTTTTTTTCAGATCAAGCAGCTGGTCTTCCATCAGTGCTACCAGCGGAGAAATCACCAGGCATATACCGTCTATTAGCAAGGCGGGTAATTGATAGCATAACGATTTGCCCGCTCCAGTAGACATTACCGCTACCGTATCTTTTCGCTCCAGTACGGCAGATATTACAGCTGACTGCAAGGGTCTTAGTCGATCAAACCCCCAGTAGCGTCGAACTGTTTTTTTTAGCGTTTCATTCAAGATGTCACCATTTTTTCGATAAAGGCTACACGGCTCTCTATGCTTCCTTGCGGAACGATAATGGGGTTATAGCCAAGACAAGTATACGTATGCTTTAAAACGTCATTCAATTTTAAAACATCTATAAACGTTTCTAAACGCTCTTCATCCTTAGCGTAAATAGCCTCCCAAGGTTCGAAATAGAATAGCATATCATAGGTGTACCTAGCGCAATAGGTGTCAAAATAGGGCGGAGGTTCCTGATTAAAGTAGTTCATGTAAGCCACTACGTCAACGAATGAGCGATCGTAAAAAGAATAGGTATGTGTGGTACATGAAAAGTAATCTTGTAAGCGCGCAAAAAATAGACGTTCGTTGAAGTCTATGTAGTCATCAAGCGCCTCAAGCGGATTTCGGATCGTATCACGATCATTAGTGCGCAACAGCTCTTGGGTGAGTTCCCGAATAATTTCGTGGTATACGCAGTAGTCACGAGATTCAAGTTCTTTAATAACACTCGATTTTCCGCTACCTGGAGCGCCACTGATCAGTATTCTTTTCTGGCTCATTTCAAAGACTGTATCTTTGCCAAAAATACGTCGAATGAGCCCGTCAACAGAAGATGATTTTTACGGCAGCTTAAAACAAAAGCTCAACGAGCAAACGGCATGGCCCTCAATGTACCTTTTTAAATTTATCGTTAAGGCTGATACTGAAAAGATTGAGCAGCTTACAGCTATTTTTGAAAAAGAAAAAAAAGACATCGAAATCAAACCTTCAAAAAATGGAAATTACCTGAGTTTCAGCTTGAAGACGATGATGCTCGATGCCGATTCGGTTATCGATAAATACAAAATGGTGGGTAAAATTAAGGGTGTTATTTCACTCTGAACCCATCTTTATTCTTTACTTTACCTCTATGAATTTAGAAGCACTAGAACACTTAGAATACAACACTTCACGGACTCATTTAATTATTCCAGAAAACGGAAGGCACTTTCAAAAAATGATTGATAGTGCACTGAGCGTTGAGGATAGAGATGAGCGCAACAAGATCGCAAATTCCATTGTTAGTGTCATGGGTAACATGTCTCCGCATTTGAGAGATGTACCTGATTTTCAGCATAAATTATGGGATCAGCTTTTTATCATGTCTGACTTTAAATTAGACGTTGACGCTCCGTTTCCCAAGCCCTCGAAAGAAGAATTGAGTCAGAAACCTGAGGTACTTCCTTATCCGCAGAATTTCCCGAAATACCGCTTTTATGGAAATAACATAAAGCGCATGATAGATATTGCAGTGCAATGGGAAGATTCTGAAAAACGTGAGGCGTTGGCCCTAGCCATAGCTAATCACATGAAGAAGTGTTACCTGAATTGGAATAAAGACACGGTAGAAGACGCGGTGATATTTGAGCACTTGCGCGAATTGAGCGACGGGGTTCTCGACCTTAAGCTTCAAACTGACAAGCTTACAGATAGCGAAGCCATTTTGCGTTTCTCTAGCCAAAAGCATCCCAAGTCGAATTACCCCAAAAAGAATAATCGCTCAAACCGCAATAATAAAAAGAAGTAAGGCTTATGGGTAGTTTTGTGATCGAAGGAGGTCATGTACTAAGAGGAGAGGTCACTCCTCAAGGGGCAAAAAACGAAGCCCTACAGATCATTTGCGCGGTGCTGCTGACTCCTGAAAAGGTGACTATTCACAATGTGCCCCAGATTATTGATGTGATCAGGTTGATTGATATCCTTAGACAGATGGGTGTCAAAGTAGAGCAACTAAGTACCCATACTTATACCTTTGATTCTTCACAAGTAGACCCTAATTTCTTACACACAGAGGCCTATAAAAAAGAGGCTGCAGGGCTCAGAGGGTCAATAATGCTTGTAGGGCCCATGCTCGCACGCTTTGGCAAGGGTTATATTCCAAAGCCAGGAGGCGATAAAATAGGACGGAGGCGCCTTGATACGCATTTTGAAGGATTTATCAATTTGGGTGCCCGATTTCGATACAATGATGAGGAGTCTTTTTATGGCGTTGAGGCCGATCGCCTAAAGGGATGCTACATGCTTTTAGACGAGGCATCAGTAACTGGAACCGCGAATATCATTATGGC
>JAURPW010000004.1:0-5259 GCA_030836435.1 Flavobacteriaceae bacterium | reverse complement strand
GAGAATTTACGTTTAGGGCGTTTATGAACGGAAAGATGAAGCTTTCTCAAGCAGAGGCCGTGTCTGACCTCATTGCCTCTGAAAGTGCTGCGGAGCACCGCATTGCCTTACAACACATGCGTGGAGGCTTCGCCCAAAATCTCAATGAAATTAGAGAGCAACTCATTCATTTCGCCTCCCTGATAGAGCTGGAACTCGACTTTTCAGGTGAAGATGTAGAATTTGCCGACTACAGCGCCTTGAAAAAATTAGTGGTTGAGCTCAGGCAAACTATTAAGTCGCTGCTCGATTCTTTTGCTTTAGGAAACGTAATCAAACAAGGGGTTCCCATTGCTATTATAGGAGCGCCAAACGCCGGAAAGTCGACCTTGTTAAACGCCCTACTCAATGAAGAACGGGCCTTAGTGAGCGCCGAGGCCGGAACCACCAGAGACACCGTTGAAGACTTTTTAACTATTGAAGGAATCCGCTTCAGATTTATAGATACGGCCGGAATTCGCGATACCTCAAATCAAGTCGAAATGATGGGTATCGCACGCAGCTTTGAACGCGCCAAAGAGGCTCATTTGGTGCTATACGTCATTGATGTAACAACAGCTGAAATGCCTCTAGACGACCTCAAATCTCAGCTCACCAAAAGCGGACTTTCTGAGGCCAATATTCTGATTGTTTGGAATAAGTGCGACAGCGAAGATGACGCACTTGCCTTTGGTTCTGATGAATTTGACAGCATAGCCATCTCTGCCAAAAAGCGGAGAAACTTAGAAGACCTAAAAGCGCGGATTGTATCCCGTACACTTCAAGGCGCGGTCAACGAGCAATCGGGTATTTTAACCAACAGCAGACACTATCAACTGTTGCAAGCGGCGCTTAAAGAACTCTACATTGTTGAGGAAGAACTTGAACGTGGTTCAAGTCAAGATCTCCTGGCCATATCACTAAAAGGGGTCATTCAGCACCTCGGAGAGATCAGTGGCAGCGTAACCAATGACGACATTTTGGGGTCTATATTTTCCAGTTTCTGTATCGGAAAATAATTGAGAACATCAACGCAGTAAATCTTTTAAATGAGTAATCTCGAGCAAGGCCTGAGAAAAAACTGGAAGCAGTTTACCCTACTAGTCATCATCAACGGTTTTGTGGGCGGAATGGTTGGGCTAGAGCGCAGCATTCTTCCTGAACTGGCTGAGACCGAATTTGACCTTGCCGTGAAAACGGCCTTACTGTCTTTTATCGTAGTTTTTGGAATCACCAAAGCGCTGAGCAATTACTTTGCAGGAGCCTTCGCCAATCAGATTGGACGCAAGAACCTTCTGGTCATTGGTTGGGTTTTTGCCTTGCCCGTTCCGTTTATTCTAATGTATGCCCCGTCGTGGAACTGGATCATTGCCGCCAATGCACTACTCGGAATTAATCAAGGACTGAGTTGGAGCAGTACCGTGGTGATGAAAATAGATCTGGTCGGACAGAAAAATCGAGGATTAGCCATGGGCATTAACGAATCGGCCGGATATGTAGCTGTCGGATTGACCGCCTTATTCACCGGGTTGATCGCTGCTCGATATGGACTACGGCCCTACCCCTTTTACTTAGGTATTGGGTTTTCTGTTCTTGGCCTTATTAGCAGTTGGTTGCTGGTCAAAGACACGGCTCCCCATGTGGTCTCAGAACAAATCGCCTCTTCTGTAAAACCACTAGGCAATGTTTTCGCTTCAACCACGTGGAAACATCCGAATTTAGGATCGATTACCCAAGCCGGGCTCACCAACAATTTAAACGACGGTATGATTTGGGGCATACTCCCCTTGCTGTTGGCGACTAAGGGATTCGCGATTGCTGAAATCGGATCAATTGTAGCTATTTACCCTTTGGTTTGGGGGCTTAGCCAACTTCTAACCGGTAAATTGGGAGATCTCTTTCCGAAAAAGCCATTGCTCTTCTACGGAATGTTAATCCAGGGATTATCTATTTTGGGCCTGGTCTACGCCGATTCTCATTTAGCGTTCGTGCTACTTAGTGTGCTTTTGGGTATAGGAACTGCGGTGGTTTATCCGACTTTTCTCGCTGCGATTGCCGACAACACGCATCCGTCTGAGCGCGCTAATAGCATTGGTGTCTTTCGCCTCTGGCGCGATCTAGGCTACGCCTTTGGGGCGGTGCTAACCGGAATCATCGCAGATCAATTCAGTCTAGAGGCTGCTTTAGGCAGCGTTGGCCTGCTTACCGTGCTATCGGCCTTGATTTTGGCTAAGAGAATGACCCCTATGAATGAGCCTTTAGCGAAAGAAGCATAAAGACTAGCTAGTAGAAGAGTGGATGAGGTAAGCGAGGTAAGTCTAGAAGAAGCGACCACTACTATGGAGCTTCTGGCTAAAAAAGAAGGTGTTTTTGCAGGAATCAGCAGTGGAGGTTCAGTAAAGGTCGCCTTAGACCTCTGCAATCAACTAGACAAGGGCCTAATTGTAGCCATTATCTGTGACCGCGGAGACCGCTACCTATCAGACATGGAATTTTAGTTACTTTTGAAGTTCAAACAACCCAAATGAAAGAAATTTCCTCTATTTGCTGCATTGGTGCTGGCTATGTAGGTGGCCCAACCATGACGGTGATCGCCCATAAATGCCCCCACATCAAGGTTACGGTAGTCGATATAAATCCAGAGCGCATCGCTCGTTGGAATGCCGAAAATTTAGAAGAGCTACCCGTTTATGAGCCAGGGCTTGCAGAGCTAGTGCAACAGAGCAGGGGCAAAAACTTATTCTTCTCTACCGAAGTTGAGAAAGCCATAGACGAGGCCGAAATGATTTTTATTTCGGTCAATACGCCGACTAAGACTTACGGTAAGGGCAAGGGTCAAGCGGCAGACCTAAAGTACATTGAACTTTCAGCTAGAACCATTGCAAAGGTGGCTACCGGTGATAAGATTGTAGTCGAAAAATCGACTTTACCCGTTCGCACGGCCCAGGCGCTGAAAAATATTTTAGAAAATACAGGCAATGGGGTGAAATTCGAGATTCTATCAAATCCCGAATTTTTAGCAGAAGGAACGGCTATCGAAGATTTGCTGAACGCAGACCGCGTGCTTATTGGCGGAGACAACACGCCTTCAGGTCAAGCCGCTAAAGACGCCTTGTCGGCGATCTACGAACAGTGGCTTCCAAAAGAGCGCATTTTGCAGACGAATGTCTGGTCTTCTGAGCTTTCGAAGTTGGTGGCTAATGCGTTTTTAGCGCAACGCGTTTCCTCAATCAACGCCATTTCAGCCCTCTGTGAAAAAACCGATGCGAATATAGACGAGGTGGCACGTGCTATTGGTCAAGACAGTCGAATAGGCCCAAAGTTTCTCAAGGCCTCGGTGGGCTTTGGTGGATCGTGCTTCCAAAAGGATATTCTCAATCTGGTGTATATCGCTAAAAGCTATGGCTTAGATGAGGTGGCTGATTATTGGGAACAGGTCATACTCATGAATGACTATCAGAAAAGGCGTTTTGCCGATCGTATCATCCGCACCTTATACAATACCGTATCAGGCAAGAAAATTGCTTTTTTCGGATGGGCCTTCAAGAAAGACACCAACGACACACGAGAGTCTGCTGCCATTTACATAGCCGATTCGCTCATTGAAGAGCGTGCTCACATAACGGTATTTGACCCCAAGGTGACACGGGCTCAAATGCTTAATGACCTCAAACAACTA
This sequence comes from Flavobacteriaceae bacterium, assembly GCA_030836435.1. Lineage (GTDB taxonomy): Bacteria > Bacteroidota > Bacteroidia > Flavobacteriales > Flavobacteriaceae > UBA3478. The sequence goes on along the minus strand of JAURPW010000004.1, from coordinate 1,562 downwards.
GGAACACGAACACTAGAGGAGAATGAGCAATACCTTACGGTGAGCAATGACCCCTATCAGGCATCTGACGCCGCTCATGCCATTGCCTTACTCACTGAATGGGACCAGTTTAAGACGCTTGACTACGAGCGTATTTATGAAAAAATGCTCAAGCCAGCGTTCGTGTTTGATGGAAGACGCCTACTCGACAGAGAACAACTGAAGTCTTTAGGATTTCGAATGTATACTATAGGAGAATAAAACGATGACTATACTCGTCACAGGGGCTGCCGGATTTATCGGATACCATCTAAGCAAAAAGCTTCTTGAGGCTAATCACCAAGTGATTGGCGTTGATAATATCAATGACTATTACGCCACTGAGCTAAAATACGCGCGCCTTGAACAATTGGGTGTTGCGCCAGTCGACGCCGCCATTGATGGGTTAGAATGCAGCTCAGAACGCTATCCCAACTTTAAATTCGTCAAGGTTGAATTGGCTGATTCTGCTGCGGTAAAACAATTATTCAAGAAATACACCTTCGACAAGGTTTGTCATTTGGCGGCTCAAGCAGGGGTTCGCTACAGCATCGAGAACCCCGAAGTGTATATCCAAAGTAATTTGGTGGCCTTCGGTCATTTGTTGGAGGCCGTAAGGCACAACCATGTAGATCACCTGATATACGCCAGCAGTTCAAGCGTGTATGGAGAAAGCCAAGAAGTTCCATTTAGCGTAACCCAGCGCGTCGACCATCCGATTAGTCTGTACGCGGCTACCAAAAAAGCGAATGAACTAATGGCTCACACCTACAGCCATCTCTATGGGTTTACGACAACAGGGCTGCGTTTCTTTACCGTTTACGGCCCTTGGGGAAGACCCGACATGGCCTATTACCTGTTTACTAAGGCCATTTTGAGCGGTGAGCCCATCAACGTATTCAATAACGGAGAAATGAAGCGCGATTTCACCTACATCGACGATATCGTAGAGGGGGTTCAACGCATCATCGAACAGCCGATTTTAGACCGAGAACGCTATAAGATTTACAATATCGGAAACAGTCGATCCGAGAAATTGGCTGACTTCATAGAAACCCTCGAGAAGCATCTCGGAAAAAAAGCAAAAAAGAACCTATTACCCATGCAACCCGGAGATGTAAGTCAAACCTTTGCTGATGTCAGTGCGCTGCAATCAGATTACGGTTATGCTCCAAGCACCACCATCGATGAAGGGCTCAGGCAGTTCGCTAGCTGGTACTTGAAAACTAAGCTAGGTTAACTAGTCTTGGTCGCGGTGCCTTGACTCGTAGGCGCTCTCGTATAGGCGCTCGTAAATCGGTACGATTTCAGGTAAATCAAAGCGCTTAGCAGACTCAAGCGCGTTCGCCTTCATGCTGCGTAAAAGTTCTTCATCTTGCGCTAAATTCAAGGCGTAGGCACTCATCTGCTCCACATGACCCACCTCACATACATAACCTGTCTTACCGTGAATATTTACCTCGGGTAATCCGCCGGCATTCGAAGAAATCACGGCTGTTTTATTGGCCATGGCCTCCAGCGCTGCAAGCCCAAAACTCTCTTCT
>JAURPW010000035.1:0-5219 GCA_030836435.1 Flavobacteriaceae bacterium | reverse complement strand
CTCATCATGACTCGTAGCACTTCGGCACTTTGACGCACGTAGTCGGAGTAAGTCGGATGGCTATTAAAAAAATAATCGGCGGCCTGTTGGTCTCGCCATACCTGTAATAGGGCGTAGGTTTTCCAGTCGGGGCTAGGATTGAATCCCGGCTTACCCGTACCCATCAAAAAAAAACGCTCGAGGCCCTCCACTTTCTTGAGAGGGGCTCGAGCGAACTGCATCATAAAAAAAGCCCAAAGCCTAGACCAACGCGTTTCAAACCTAAAAAAGGTAAGCGAGGTGATCTGTTTGCTCATGTGCTCAATTTAGGCTGCGCTTTCACGTTTGATAACATTTAAGGCAGACCCGGCATTGAACCATGAAATCTGCGAGGCGTTGTAACTGTGGTTCACTTGAATGCGATCAGAAGAACCGTCTCGGTGGTTCAACACCAAGGTCAATGGCTTTCCTGGAGCGAATTGATCGAGATCAACGAAATCAAAACGATCGTCTTCCTGAATCAAGTCGTAATCGCCTTCATTGGCGAAGGTAAGCGCGAGCATACCCTGCTTTTTAAGATTGGTCTCGTGAATCCGCGCGAACGACTTCACCAAAACGGCGGCCACTCCTAAATGGCGGGGCTGCATGGCAGCGTGCTCTCTAGACGAACCTTCACCGTAGTTATGATCTCCTACAACGATAGAGTAAAGTCCCTCTTTTTTATAGGCGCGTTGGGTGTCAGGAACGGCTCCGTATTCACCATTTAGCTGATTCTTGACAAAATTTGTCTTCTCATTAAAGGCATTGACCGCCCCGATTAGGGTATTGTTGGCGATGTTGTCTAGGTGACCTCTGTAGCGCAACCAAGGGCCGGCCATAGATATGTGGTCAGTGGTGCATTTACCCTGTGCCTTAATAAGTAGTGGAATATTCTTCATTTTGGCAACAGCAATAGCCACAAACGGATCAAGCAATTGCAAGCGCTGAGACTCAGGATCAACCTTCACCGAAACCTGACTAGAGTCAGCAGCGGGGGCTACATAGCCAGAATCTTCAACCGCAAAGCCCTCTGGAGGCAACTCGTACCCTCTTGGTTCATCGAGTCTTACCTCTTCTCCATCTTCATTGATAAGGGTGTCTGTTAGCGGATTGAAGTCTAATCTACCTGCAATCGCGATGGCTGTAACTAATTCAGGTGAACCTACAAAGGCCAAGGTATTCGGATTACCGTCTGCACGCTTAGCGAAGTTTCGGTTAAACGAGTGTACGATGGTGTTTCTTGGCCCGTCTGCTGCCTTATCTCCGTAACGATCCCACATTCCAATGCACGGTCCGCAAGCATTCGCGAAAACGGTAGCACCAATTTTATCAAAGGTGTCTATTAAGCCGTCGCGCTCTATCGTGAAACGCACCTGCTCAGAACCTGGGGTTATGGTGAAGTTAGATTTCGTCTTTAGGTTTTTGTCAGACACTTGCTTGGCTAGTGAGGCCGCGCGTGAGATGTCTTCGTAAGAAGAGTTAGTGCACGATCCGATAAGGCCAACCTCAACCTGAAGTGGCCAGTCGTTTTTCTTTGCAGTCTCTGCCATTTTTGAGATCGGGGTCGCCAAGTCTGGCGTAAAAGGTCCGTTCAAATGAGGCTCGAGCGTAGACAAATCGATCTCGATTACCTGGTCAAAATAATTTTCAGGATTAGCATACACCTCAGGATCTCCTGTAAGGTGTGCCTTTACTTTATTAGCCGCATCGGCAACATCTGCGCGGCCAGTGGCTCGCAGGTAGCGATCCATAGACTCGTCGTAACCAAAGGTCGAGGTCGTAGCCCCTACCTCTGCACCCATGTTACAGATGGTACCCTTTCCTGTACACGACATAGAAATGGCTCCCTCACCGAAATACTCGATAACGGCGCCTGTTCCTCCTTTTACGGTTAAGATATCAGCCACCTTTAAAATCACGTCTTTAGGGGCAGTCCATCCCGATAATTTACCCGTAAGTTTTACCCCGATCAGTTTTGGAAACTTAAGTTCCCAGGCCATTCCGGCCATAACGTCAACCGCATCGGCTCCACCTACACCAACGGCAATCATTCCAAGTCCTCCGGCATTAACGGTGTGCGAATCGGTTCCGATCATCATTCCTCCCGGAAAGGCGTAGTTTTCTAGTACCACTTGGTGAATGATACCCGCGCCTGGCTTCCAAAAGCCGATGCCGTACTTATTCGACACCGAGCCTAAGAAATCAAACACCTCGTTCGAGGTCTCATTGGCGCGTTTAAGATCGGCGCTGGCGCCTTGTTTCGCTTGTATGAGGTGATCACAATGCACCGTAGTGGGCACAGCCACTTTAGGCTTGCCCGCATGCATAAACTGCAATAAGGCCATTTGAGCAGTGGCATCTTGACATGCCACACGGTCTGGAGCAAAATCAACGTAATCTACTCCGCGCTTGAAGGCCTCAGTTGCGCCATTTTCCCAAAGGTGATTGTATAATATTTTTTCGGTAAGTGTTAGGGGTCTGCCGATCAACTTCCGTGCAGCCGAAACGTTCGCCTCCATGCGATCGTATACCTGCTGAATCATTTCAAAATCAAATGCCATAGTATCGATTAGTTAGGGTGTAAATTTACGAAGAAGCGCATTAATTCTTTAGCCAATTGCTCGCAAAGTCACAGTCTTTTCGGGCATCATTGATTTGGATAAAGGTTGATTCAATTTGCTTGGCGATCCACTTCTCAATGGTGCGACGCTCCTTATCTGAAAGCGCTAGGTCTTTAATCTTGACGTAGTCTCTGGCAAAGTCAGCCATGTGCTCGTTGTAGCGATTGCTGACGCGCATGATCTTAAATTTTGGCGGACCTCCGCGCTGATCTTCTTCTTTAATAGGCTGCGATATTTGCCCATCTCTTAGCGAGGCAACTTGGTTGTACAGCACTGGATCCATATTGGTCAGCTCAAAGCGCGCGCTGTAGTCTTGCGGATTGCGCAAGACCCCTCCGTCGAACTTGGTTTCTTTCTCATCTGAAAACTGACGAGCAGCCTCTTCGAAGGTAATTGTACCCGCCAATATTTCAGTGCGAATGCTGTCTAACTGCTGCTTAGCGGCCTCCACTTGATCATTGGATATCTCGGGGGTGAGTAAAACGTGTCTCAAGTCAACCTCTTGACCACGGATCTTCTCTATCAAAATGATATGATAGCCAAAGTCAGTCTCAAAAGGATCAGAGATCTCTCCCTCGCGCAGTGAAAAGGCCACGTCTTTGAACTCTTTAACAAAAGGAGTCTCCCGATTCATGGTGTAAAACCCGCCATTGGGTTTTGAACCCGGATCTTGTGAATACAAAATGGCCTTTACACTAAAACTCGCTCCGTTCTCTTCCACGTCTTGCTTCATCTGCTCGAGGCGCTGCACAATGCGCAACTTCTCTTCTTCAGCCGGCTTGGGCTGCTTTACGATTTGAGCAATCTCTAGTTCAGCTCCGAACACAGGGCGTTTAGTGATCGGTATACTGTAAAAAAACTGTCTCACCTCTTCAGGGGTGATCTCAATCTCATCGACGATGTCACTGCGCATCTTATCGGCCAACATGCGCAATCGGTTGATCTCGTAGAGCTCGTCTTTAAAGGTTTGCAGGTCTGGCTTGTTGTAGAACTCAAGTACCTTTTCAACAGATCCTATCTGACGAGAGAGCTGCTGAATCTGCATATCGCCCATTTGATTAACCTCTGCATCAGAGACGAGTAAACTGTCTTGAACGGCGTGATGCGCAAAGAGTCGGTCTTCCATTAATTTACCGAGCAATTGACACTCCGAGATCTCTCCCAGCTCTCCGCCTTGATTCTCGATATCGGCTTTGAGCTTTTCGACATCCGATTCTAGAATAACAAAGTCTCCGATCACCGAAACGACTCCGTCTATTTTAATGCGTTTAGACGCTGAGGTTCCTTGTGCGAAAAAGAACTGATTTGACAGCAGTAAGGCAACTATAAGAGTTATAAATCTATTCATAGGTTTCATAGGTGTTTTTGCGGATGGCCTCGCTGACCATACCTTGTTTTTGGCGCTCTAGACGCTCGAATCGCTTTCTATTTTGTACAATTTGTTTGAGTTCAATAAGGGCGAAAGTGTAAGGCGCAATATCGCCTTTTTTTCGCGTATCTAAGACCTGTCCGAAGTAAAACCCGGTACTGTCACGTATGTCAAAAAACTGATAGGCCTGCAAGTAATCGGCTACATTCTGGTAGGTTATGGGGTTAATTCTCTTGGCGATCGCCGAGCTCTTCAGCCAAACAGAATCGTTGAGCTGCACATCTTTCAGGTAGTTGTGTCGCCCTAGTGAATCTATAAAGCGCTGATCTTCTTCATTGTACCGCTTAAAGCGATTCATTACCTCGTCGGGCTTACTGTACGATTGGTTAAGTGCTATGTATCTCAGCTTCACAAGGTCTTGGTCGAGTAACAGGCTCTGCTGCTCGCGCTCGTACAGCAGCTGAAGCTCTTCTTCGCTAATCACGGTATCGGTCGGATCAAAAGAAATAAGATCAAAGTACGACTTGGTATACAGGTCAGTGCGGTAGTTTTCTACGAGCTGGTTAAGCTGCCATTGCACGTCTTCGGGCAAGTTGGTAAGGGCATTCTGAAACATGAGCTGCTTTATAGCCCAGTCTTCAATATAGCGATCCTTAGCCTCTTTAATCGCTTGACTGTCTGAAAGATAGCTAAAATCGGGTAAGTCAGCGGCATAAAGAAAAGACCGTCCCACACGAGCCACAGCCTCTTTGTTGGGCTCTGTTGACACAAACAACTGGCATGAATGCAGCCCGAAAAGGACTAAAAAGACCACCAAATACCGTATGTATGCTTTAATGTGCATGGCTCAAAAATAGCACAAACTAAGGGTTCTGCTTACCTTTGGATCTGCAGTTAACAGAATTTTCGCAAACGCAGTAAACCGCCATGAGTGATTCGAGAGCCATTCAATTGATTTGGGATTTTAGAGGACCTGAAGCCCCACACACGGCTGAGCACTATCAGAAACACTTAGAAGAATTTTTAGCCTCCTACACGGATCGAGCTGCCCACAATCAAGTCGCCGTCATCCAAAACCAAGAATTCTGGTATAGTTGCACCTTGAACATTGATGAATCTCAGCTAGAAGCTCTCAAAAGCGCGTTAAAACCCCACAGAGGAGTTTACCTATAAGCCTTCGACTACGCGTGCGTAAAGATCAAAATCACTGG
>JAURPW010000034.1:0-10187 GCA_030836435.1 Flavobacteriaceae bacterium | reverse complement strand
CCGCCTCGGTCTCCAATCTCAATGTAGGGTTTGACGCCCTACGCTTTTGCTTGTCTGATTCATACGATCTGATGCATTTCAAACGGGTAGATCGTCCGGGCATACACTTGGGGGCGCTTAGCGGCTATGCCGTTCCATCGAACCCCTCAGAAAATATTGCCTGCGTTGCGGCCCAGTCGCTTTTAAACAAATACAAGGGCCCCGAAATAGGTATTGAGCTGTCTATCGACAAGCGCATTAAACCCGGAAGCGGTGTCGGTAGCAGTGCCGCCAGTGCCGCTGGGGCCGTGATCGGTGTGAAGACCCTTCTCGGTGTTGATTTTAGCGATCAAGAATTGCTTGAATCGGCCTTAGATGGTGAACAGATAGCCAGTGGAGCACGTCATGCTGACAACATAGCACCAGCCCTGTTCGGAAAGTTTTGTCTCATCATAACACAAGAAAACCACCGCGTTCTGCCGCTGAGCACTGGGTTAGACCTTCACTATGTCGTGGCTCACCAGCAAATAGAGATTAAGACCTCAGAATCAAGAGGAGCGCTTCCAGTCGAAATACCGTTAAAAACAGCTGTTAAACAGTGGAGTTCGTTGGCCGGATTCACAGCAGCCTTGCTCACAGACGACCTCGAACTTATGCGCCACTGTGCCAAGGATTATGTGGCCGAACCGGTCCGAAAATCGAGTATTCCTCATTTCGAAAGCCTTAAGGCTATTGCACTGGATTCCGGCGCTTTCATTTTTGGTATATCCGGATCGGGACCCTCTGTTTTCGCCCTTTGCGAAGGGGCGACAAACGCGGCCCAAGTCGCCCAATCGTTAACTGATTTTCTTCAGGAGCAGCCAATAGAGTTTAAAATCTATTCTGGCGAAATCCACCAAAAAGGAGCCCATGAAATTTTATAGTCTTTCTACTCCGCAACACAACGTACCTTTTCACAAAGCGGTTATTGAGGGTTTAGCCCCAGATCGCTCGCTGTATTTCCCCGAAGTGATTCCCAGGCTCGACGCCTCGCACACAGATAGCGACAGCCACCGCCCATTTGAAGAGCTCGCATTTGATGCCTTGTGGCCATTTGTATCCCCAGATCTCTCGGCTAGCGAGTTGACCGAGGTGCTGCAAAAGACCCTTCACTTTGAGCTTCCACTAGTACCTGTAGGCGACTACCTGGCTCTCGAATTGTACCACGGGCCTACCCTCGCCTTTAAAGATATCGGAGCGCGATTTATGGCCGAATGCTTAGGGCTGTTTAACCAAAAAGAGCAAAAAAACAAGAAGACAGTGGTTCTGGTGGCCACCTCTGGAGACACCGGCGGAGCCGTTGCCAGCGGATTTCTAGGAGTCGAGAATGTAGAAGTCGTCATCTTGTACCCCAAGGGCAAAATCAGTGACGTGCAAGAGCTCCAAATGACGACCTTTCATCAGAACATCAGAGCCATTGCGGTCGACGGAACCTTTGACGACTGCCAACGATGGGTCAAACAGGCCTTTGTTGATGCTGATCTGAAACAGCAGATTGACCTCACCTCAGCCAATAGCATCAATGTGGCTCGCTGGCTTCCTCAGATGCTGTATTACCTGAAAGCCTATCACCAACTTCGTGAATCGGGTGAGCGAAGAGATCTAGTGGTGTCTGTACCGTCTGGAAACTTTGGCAACCTCTGTGCAGGTTTACTGACGCAACAAATGGGCATTCCGTTTAAGCGGTTCATTGCGGCTACCAATGTGAACGACACTGTAGTGCGGTATTTAGAGGGCTCCGACTATGCCCCTAAAGAGACGGTGCCCACCCTATCGAATGCTATGGACGTCAGTGATCCGTCTAATTTCATACGCATTGAGACCTTACTCGGAAAAGACACCCTCAGAAAACAGCTTAAAGGGTACCGCTTCACCGATAGCGAAACCCTTGAGGCAATCGCTTCGATAGACAAACTTCACGCTTATTGCGCTGAGCCCCATGGGGCTATCGCCTATCTGGGCTTGGAGCGCGACCAGCTCGACATAGACCGCGAGCTCGGCATCTTTTTGGAGACCGCCCACCCGATCAAGTTTGCCGCTGCCGTTGAAAAAGCGCTAAACAGACCCCTAGAGGAGCCTGAGGTCATAAAAGCACTGAGGCACAAGTCGCCTCAAAATGAACGGCTTTCTACCTATGAAGAGCTCAAATCGGTTCTTTTATCCTATTGAACCCCTTGTTCTGTCTATTTTTATAAAAAATTTGAGTTCATGAAAAAAGTGGCATTACACCAGCAACATCTTGACGCCAAGGCCAAAATGATTGCTTTCGCCGGATTTGAAATGCCGGTTTCCTATACGAGCATAAACGAAGAACACATACAGGTGCGCAATCACTGTGGGGTTTTTGATGTTTCGCATATGGGTGAATTCAGCGTCAAGGGTGCACAGGCCAAAACACTTTTAGATCGGGTGTGCAGCAACGACATCAGTAAGCTGGTGCCCGGAAAGGCTCAGTACAACTACCTTCCGACCGAAAACGGCACCGTAGTAGACGACCTGATTGTCTACATGAAGGCCGAAAATGACTATTTTCTGGTGGTCAACGCCTCGAATATTGAAAAAGATTTTGCCCACCTGCAAAGAGCTAACGCCGACATTGGAGCGCTACTCGAAAACCAGTCTGATCAATTTTCGCTGCTAGCTGTTCAAGGTCCAGAGGCCGCGGCTCTGCTTCAAGAGTTTACCCCAATCGATTTGGCACAGATACCCTTTTACCATTTCGCAGAGGGCTCATTTGGAAGTATTGAATCGGTGTTGATCTCTGCAACGGGCTATACCGGCGCAGGCGGATTCGAACTTTACTGCCAAAACCAAGACGCCGCACTACTGTGGGAAATGATTCAATCTAAGGGCATTCAACCCATCGGATTGGCCGCTAGAGACACACTGAGACTAGAAATGGGCTACTGCCTCTACGGAAACGACATAGACGAAACCACCAATGCCCTTGAGGCAGGGCTTGGCTGGGTCACTAAATTCAATACCGATTTTATCGGAAGCCAGGCGCTGCTTCGCACTAAAGAATCTGGGCTGACCCAAAAACTGGTCGGCTTTAAGATGATCGACAAGGGCATTCCAAGAAACGGATACGTCATTAAAGACGGCCAAGGCCAAACCATTGGCAGGGTAACCTCAGGAACGCTCTCTCCTAGTTTGGGGTACGGAATCGGCCTAGGTTATGTAACCCTTAGCTCGTCTCAATTAGATCAGGAAATCTTCATCGAAGTGCGCTCCAAGGCACTAAAGGCCGTAGTCGTAAAACTGCCTTTTGTGAACTAATCCAATGCCTAAAAAGCAGCGTATTCTTATACTAGGTGCAAGCGGATTTATCGGATGCCAGCTGTACAAAGAACTCAGCGCCTATTTTGATACTTACGGCACCTTCTGCGCCGCAAACACCTTTAAGGCGAATCGGCGCTACTTCAAATACGATGCCCAAAGCGACGACCTAGTCGAACTGCTTAAGGCCCTGAAGCCTGACCTGGTCATTTCGGCCATGCGCGGACCAAAGGATGTCTTTAACACCGTACATGCGCACCTAGTGGAGTATGCCCGCGTGCACGCGGTCAAATTGATCGTTCTTAGTTCGGCTAATGTTTTTGATGCCTATTCGAAGTATCCGTCTTACGAAAACGACAAAACCCTATCTGAAAGCCCCTATGGGCGCTACCAAATTCACATTGAGAACAAGGTCATGCGCCTTCCCAAAGAACAGTGGCTCATCGCCAGAGCACCTATGGTTTTTGGCAATGGTTCTCCCCGAATGCTGGCGCTCAAAAACCAACTACAGACCAATGAGGCTATTGAGGTCTTTCCAAACCTTTCGATCAACATCACCTACGTCGACAAATTGGTGCAGCAACTGCACTACTGTGTCAACCGAAAGAAAACCGGAATTGTTCACCTGGGAAGCAGCGATCTGGTCTTGCATCAAGACCTGATTAAGGCCTTGATTGATCGGTTAGGCAACTACCATCCGCTGTACAAAAGAGTCTACACCACCAACGAGATGCGTTACTTGGCCGTGCTGCCCAGAGACAACAAGCTACCCAACTATCTACAATTTAGCGTCAACGAAGCTATAACACACCATTTAGAGCCTTTAACATAGGCTAAAATCCTTATTTTTACCCCTCTAATTTCAGCGAGCATGGGAAGAGCATTTGAATTCAGAAAAGCGCGTAAAATGAAGCGCTGGGCGGCGATGTCAAAGGCGTTTACACGCATAGGTAAAGACATCGTGATGGCCGTAAAAGAAGGCGGAGCAGACCCCGATTCAAACGCCCGATTGAGGGCGGTCATTCAGAACGCTAAGGCAGTTAACATGCCAAAAGACAATGTCGAGCGCGCCATTAAAAGGGCCTCCGACAAATCGCAGGGTGAATACAAAGAGTTGCTATACGAAGGGTACGGCCCGCACGGTATCGCCATTTTGGTCGAAACCGCAACAGATAACCCTACACGCACTGTGGCCAATATCCGCAGCTATTTCAATAAATGCGGGGGCACACTGGGGACCTCAGGATCGGTTGAGTTTCTATTCGATCACAGCTGTAACTTCAGAATTGCCGCTGAAAATTGTGACCTAGAGGCTCTTGAATTAGACCTGATCGATTTTGGGGTTGAAGAAATTTTTGAAGATGAAGACGGAGTGCTCATCTATGCCCCTTTTGAGGCCTTCGGTAGCCTTCAAAAGGAATTAGAAAACCGATCGCTTCAAATTCTCTCTTCCGGATTTGAGCGCATACCCCAAATCACCAAAGAACTCACCGAAGAGCAAGTAGTCGATATCGAGAAGCTATTGGAGAAAATTGAAGAAGACGATGACGTGCAAAACGTCTATCACACTATGAGCGAATCTTGATGAGCTGTTCTGCGCGCTCCAAATCTTCTAGTGTATCGATTCCAATGCTATCGTTAGGGGTTTCTACCATCTGAAGCACCCTTCCGTGCTCTAAAAATCGAATAGCCTCTATGCTTTCTGCCTGCTCAAGGGGGCCGATTGCCAGTTGTGAGAAATCAACCAGGGCCTGCTTTCGAAAGGCGTAAACACCCTTATGCTTGAAAGGCACAGTCGCGCTTAATCCACTTCGATTGAATGGAATCACTGAACGCGAAAAGTAAAGGGCTCTGCCGCATAGGTCAGTAATTACCTTGACTACATTCGGATTTTTAGCCTCCTCTATATCCATAAGGGGAGTCATCAACGAGGCGAGGTCTACTTGTCGCTCGGTATCATCCTTAAACACCTCTATAAGACGCTCTAGGCTTTGCTTGTCGATGAAGGGTTCGTCGCCCTGCACATTAATCACCAGGTCAGCTTCGATCTTTGAGGCCGCCTCCGCCAATCGATCGCTTCCGGTGGCGTGATGGGTCGAGCTAAATAAAACTTTGGCTCCTTTAGCCAGAACAATCGTCTCAATCTTTTTACTATCAGTAACCACGTACACCTCATCAAAAAGGCAGGTCTGTTTCACAGCCTCATAGGTTCGCACAATAACCGGAGCACCTGCCAAATCGCGAATCAACTTCTCTGAGAGACGCGTCGATGCTAGTCGTGCGGGTATCATGGCTACAATCTTCATGGTCTTATCGTATTTCGTTCTCGTAAAAGTAATCGTTTTCAAACCCCATTAGATATAAGCGCTCAGAAGCCCTTGTAAAAGCCGTATAAAGCCATTTAAGGTGATCCTGATCCAATCCGTCTGGCGCATAAGGTTTCTCGACAAAAATGCGTCTCCATTGGCCGCCCTGGGCTTTGTGACACGTTATGGCGTAAGAGTACTTCACTTGAAGTGCATTGAAATAACGGTTATTCTTGATTCCTAGATACCGTTTGTATTTCGAGCTCTCGTGTGCATAGTCTTCAGCCACCTTGTGGTAAAGCTTATTGCCGTCTTCAAAACTTAAAGCAGGCTGATCGGCCTCTAGTACATCTAAAAGCAGTACGGCGTCAAATGGAGGTGACTCGTAGTCAAGCAGTTGCACTTGAACTTCGGCAAACTTAAAATCGTAAAGGGTTTTAAACTGGTAGATCTGAAGCACTTCAATGGCGTCACCATTAGCAATAAAGGCCACTTCTTTGGATTCAGACAACCAGTAATAATTGTTCTTGACCACCATCAATATATCTCCAACACTTAACTCATTGTCTAGCTGAAGTATGCGCTGCCTAATATTCTTATTGTAGAGATTCGCGCGTTTATTAGAGCGCACTATGATGGCCGTCTCTTGCATTCCCGCCTCTCTGTAAGCGTCTTCTAAGGCCTCTAGTAATTCAGATCCGTCTTGCATGCGAAACACCTCTGATCCACTTGTTGTGTCGAGCTTAAACTGAAAATCATTGGCGATTAAAGAATCGCGAATTCGCGTGGCATTACTGAGTATCGCGCTTTCGGCGGCTTGTCGCACTACCTCGGTGAGCAAAGCCGTAAAAGGGGTCAACTCAAATCTCAGCGCTAGTTGCTGCTCATCGAGAGCTATACTTTGCGTTTCGGCGACCGGAGCGAGCTGAGCCGTATCTCCGATGAGCAAGAGTGAACAATTCTGGCCGCTGTATACGTACTCAAACAAGTGTTGTAATAGTGAGTCAGAGGCAAATAATCCTTTGTCTGGCTGGCGATCAGAAAGCATTGAGGCCTCGTCTACAATAAATAGCGTACGTTTAAACTTGTTCTTTGCTAGCGTAAAACTGATGGGCTTATTTCCCGAGCGCTTGGGGTAGTACAGCAGCTTGTGTATGGTTGAAGCTTGATAGCCCGAATAGCGTGAAATAACTTTGGCGGCCCTACCAGTTGGGGCGAGTTGAATCGTTTGGTTGCCCATGTTGTGCAAGGTCTGAATTAGCGCCTTAATCAGTGAAGTCTTACCTGTACCTGCATAACCCTTGAGCACGAAGAATTTTTTCGGATCCTCGGCAACGAGAAAACGCGTGATTTCTTCGAGCGCCTTTTTTTGAGACAGAGTAGGCTCAAAACTCAATGAGTCCAGAAGTAAACGGTAGATTTTATGGGGATTCAAAAGCTAAACTTTGGTCGAAGATACACATCATTTCATTTCGAGCTAAAAACTTTGGTGATTGGAAAAAAATTGTAGATTTGTTCACGTTCAAAACAAAAAACCAAACGATGAAAACTGTTCTCCAGTACGTTCTTCTTGTGGTCTCAGGAGTTCTTGCTTACCTTATTTATTTATCTGTAATGGCTCCTATTTCTTTCAACAATGTGAAAGAAGAGCGCTTTTCAGCGGTCATAGAAAAACTAAAAGACATTCGCGATGCCCAAGTAGCACATCGAACAGTCACCGGTGCTTATGCCAAAGACTTCGAATCGCTCATCAATTTTATAGATACTGGATACTTTACTCTTACACAGCAAAAAGATTCATCGTTTATGCGCTACAACCGCACCTACCGCATTGATATGCAGGTCGACACCGTAGTGGTTGATACGCTTGGAACTGTTGCCGTTAAAGATTCGATCTTCAAAGGAAGTTCTTCATATAAGACGCTTTTCGCCGTACCATACGCTCAGAATAACGAGCGCTTCACTATGAAGGCAGACGTGGTTAACAAGCAAGGATTTAATGCTCCAGTTTTTGAAGCCTCTGTTGAGAAAAATGTCATTTTATACGACCAACCTAAAGATCTTTTGGCCAAAGAAAATGCGCATGCGAGTATTGAAGAGGTCAATGGAACCACCATTAAGGTAGGGTCCTTAACCGAGGTGAGCACATCAGGTAACTGGCCGTCTATCTACGACAAGAAGAAAACATCGAATTAAGTTTTGACACATTGATTTCCGCCAAGGAAAAACAATCACGCATAGCACTATCCATCCAGGTTCTTCCGGATGGATTTTGTGTTTTTAAACCTACTATTGACGATAGGCTTGATCGGATATTTTTGGGGCAGCAAGAAGATCTGCTTCTTTGGCTGAGTCAACAATCGCTCACAGATGCTACGATTAAACTTATTTATTCTGGCCCAGCCACAGTAGTTCCAGAAGAGCTTTTTAGCGCAACAGACGCTTCGGATTACTTAAAGTACCACCTAGAAGATTGGGCGCATACGGCCTTTACCGAACTTAAAAATTTTGGGCTCTTTGTGGTCTTTGCCCATAATCAAAAACTCGAGGAAGTGCTTAGAGATACCCACTATTCGATCACGGTGACTCACAGCGCTCACGAGCTGCTCAAACGCGCGCTCTTAAGCCCCAACAAAGAATTTCCGCGCCTGGTAAGCATCTTTCATCCTAAACATATAGAGCTCGTCTATCACAGAGGTCCTAAACTATTAGTCTACAATCAATTCGCTATTGAAGGAGACATAGACGCGAGTTACTACCTGCAGTTAGCCCTTAGAACCACAAAGCAACCCGAGTCAACCACCGATGTTATTTGCTACGAAAACGGATCTAATTGGGGTGCAGTGAGTTTCAAACACGTTAACGAATGGGCTTCAGATGCCCAATATATTACGGAATTCTACCCCTTTCACTAAGCCGATAATACTATGCGCATCATCTCCGGAATGCACAAAGGACGCAAGCTAACGGCTCCTAAAACACTATCTGCCAGACCGACAACAGATGTGGCCAAAGAGGGCTTATTTAATGTACTTAGCCACCGTATAGACCTTAGCGAGCAATCGGTTTTAGACCTGTTCAGCGGAACAGGGAATATTAGCTTTGAATTTTGCTCAAGGGGAAGCAAGCGGGTGACCGCTGTAGAACAAGACCGACAAGCGTGTGGGTTCATTCGTAAAACAGCCGAACTACTATCTCTAGAAACCCTAGAAATTCGGTGCACCAAGGTCGAATCGTTTCTTCAGTCAACTGCTAATCCCTACGATATCGTCTTTATGGATCCGCCCTACAACATAGGTGTTCCGGCATATGCTAAACTCATAGCACTTGTTTTCGATCGAAATTGGATAAGCGAAGACGGAATACTCATCGCCGAACACTCCTCTAAAGACAATCTGAGTGCATTAGCACATTTTTCTGAATCGAGAGGCTACGGATCCAGCTCTTTCAGTTTCTTTCAAAAAAATAAAAGCAGGTCGTAAGCCGGATTCTGTCGTGCTCTATCATTTATCTAGGCCATAAATTGCTCTATGGCTCTATCCGCCTACCCTTCAACATCAGGCGCGCTACCTTCAAACGTTGATATACATGGCGTTTCACCGCATAGAGTTTACCTGATTTCACTACAGCCTAACTGTACATTCTTTCTGTTGCACTGGTCCTGACCTTACGGCCGACGGGCGTTACCCGCTATGCTGCGCTATGGTGTCCAGACTTTCCTCTTTTGAAAACAAAAGCGATAGAGTGACCTGCTTTGCCTCAAAGTTACCACATTGTTGATAAGTCTAGCCCTTTTTAAGTGGATGCGATTTATCCGATTAATCGATCGACCCTATATTTGTGTATGGAGCATTTTGTCGTTTCTGCCTTAAAATACCGTCCCAAAGCCTTTGATGAGGTGGTAGGCCAAGAGGCTATTACGCATACCTTAGAGAATGCCATCCGCAGCAATCAACTCGCTCAGGCTTTGCTATTTTGCGGTCCTAGAGGTGTGGGAAAGACGACCTGCGCACGAATAGTAGCGCGTCAAGTAAATGCCTTTGAGCAAAAAGAACCTGAGGCCACTAGCGACTATTCGTTTAACATTTTCGAGCTAGATGCAGCCTCGAACAATTCAGTCGACGATATAAGGGCATTGACCGATCAGGTGCGCATACCGCCCCAAGTGGGCAGCTATAAAGTGTATATAATCGATGAGGTACACATGCTCTCCACCGCGGCGTTTAACGCCTTCTTAAAAACCCTCGAAGAACCGCCTAAGCACGCCATATTCATACTCGCAACTACCGAAAAACACAAGATACTCCCCACTATACTCTCGCGTTGCCAGGTGTATGATTTTAAGCGAATCAGCATAAGTGACACGGTTCATCACCTGAATCAAATCGCAATTGATCAAGGGGTTAAGGCCGAAGAGCAAGCGCTGTACCACATTGCCAAAAAATCAGACGGAGCCCTTAGGGATGCCCTTTCGCTCTTTGATCGTTTAGTGAGTTTTAGCAGAGGTACACTCTCGATGGAGGTGCTGAGTGAGCAACTAAATGTACTTGATCAGGAGACCTTTTTTGCCTTCACCGATTATAT
>JAURPW010000033.1:0-14532 GCA_030836435.1 Flavobacteriaceae bacterium | reverse complement strand
GTACACCCGCCCACAACTTTACTGACTATAAGGCAAAAGCCGAGATCCACGAACTCAAAGACGTGAACGACGCCACCAAAGGCGTAAAATCGATTATCGACTCTTTAGGGGTTTTAATTCGACTCGAACGACAGCTGCTTTCAGTGGCTCAAAACGCAAACGACGAAGGAACAAGCGCACTCATGAGCGACTACATCAGAGAGCAAGAAAAGCTGGTCTGGATGTACTCGGCTTACCTTGGTTAAATCAATCTTTTAGCCACTAAAGAAGGCTTAAAATCAGTATTTTTAGGGTGATATGACTCATGAAATACTCCACATACTAAAGGCTTATCAGGTTTTCAAAAAACAAGGGGTGAGCTGCGTCTTAGCCAGCCTTGTCGACTTGAATGGTTCGTCTTATCGAAAACCAGGTGTGCGTATGCTTATCGCTGAAAATGGCGAAACGGTTGGCGCAGTAAGTGGTGGATGCGTTGAGAAAGAAATCGCTCTTCAGGCTCAAAATGTCTTTCGAACTGGCCAAGCGCTTAGCATGCAATACGACGGTCGCTTTAGATTAGGTTGTGAGGGAATTTTACATCTACTTATAGAACCCATGGAGATTGAGACTACTGATGTTGAGAAGCTTGTGAGCGCCGTTCGCTCTCGAAAGCCTATTGAAATTAGTACGTTCTATGAATTAAATCTGGGTAACAATAACAAGGCCGGATCGTTCATTGATCTCGATCATGAGGTCATAAACTTAAAGCTGGGTCACATCCCAAAAGGGTCATTCGTCTTTCAACAAAGGCTTGACCCTATTTTTGAGCTCTTCATTTTTGGCGCTGAACACGATAGTGCCATTTTGACCAATATGGCCTCAAAATTAGGGTGGCAGGTAACTGTTATTGTACCTGCCGATGAGCAAAAAACTATAGACTATTTCGATGGAGCGTATGTCCTTAAAGCCCTTTTAATGGATGAAGTGAGTTCACTGGATATTGGTACACATGCTGCCGTTCTTCTCATGACTCACAGTATTAGCAAAGACGTTCAGTACCTCACCCAGCTCACTGCATTTAGGCCGATGTACTTTGGGCTACTGGGCCCTGCACACAGAAGAGAGCGACTCATAGAGCAACTGCTTGAGTTTCGACCCGAGACTGAAGACGCCTTTATTGAAGGTCTTAGTGGGCCGGCTGGTCTTGATATTGGAGCCCAGAGTGCTTCAGAAATTGCCCTATCTATACTCAGCGAAATCTTAACGGTAATTCGAAATAAAGACGGTCGACCATTGAGATTAAAAAATGGGGCCATTCATGCCTAAAACGGCCATAATTTTGTTGGCTGCTGGAAGCGCTAGGCGTATGGGACAACCCAAAGCCTTGCTTGATTGGAACTCGGTTCCCCTCATCATTCACCAATTAAAAACACTTGAAGGCCTTGAATTACCCATTATCGTTGTGCTTGGGGCTCATTATGATCACATAAGTGCAGTCACACAAGCCCATTCTTTTGATTCTCCGGTTCAGCTGATTTATCACGCCGATCATTCAAATGGAATGGGGAGTTCTATTGCTTGTGGCGTTAAAGAAGCAGATAGGCACATAAAAGGATTAGAATCAGTACTCATTACTGCCATAGACCAACCCTTTGTAACCACCGAGTACCTAAAGGCGTTTTTAAGTCATTTTGAATCGGGTTCACACAGCATTCAAAATGCAACTTCAACCGAGGGATGGAAAGGTATACCCGTAATTTTTAAGCGCTCCCATTTTGAAGACCTCAAGAAATTATCCGGAGACGATGGAGCGAAATCTATTGTTAGGCGTTTTGCGCAACAACTGCACTCTTTTAAGGCATTTGATGGGCTAACCGATATAGACACCTATGAAGACTATTTGAAGCTAAAGCCGTCAGCCCCCGATTTTGATCATTGATCGGTTAGTTTGATGATTGTGGTAATTATCAAACGTTTCGGGAGAATCTAAACCAGCACGTACCGCTTTTTTCAGCTTTAGCGCACGTTGAACAATGGGTTCAATAGACTCTCCAGCCCTAATGGCCGTTAATAAATCTTGTTCTTTATCTGAAAAAAGACAATTTCTCAATTTCCCATTTGCTGTTAAGCGTATACGATTGCAGCTGTCGCAAAACGGATTGGTCACCGTACTGATAACCGCAAAACTTCCTGTAAAGCCTTTGATGCAGTAATTTTTAGCCGTATCATTTGGAGCATCTTCAAGCCTAAGCACCTTTTCAAGACCAAAATGGGCATGTACACGCTTCATTACCTCGGCATAAGAAACCGTTTTAGATTGGTCCCAGCTATTACCCTGAAACGGCATAAACTCAATAAACCGAATATTCACATTATGCTTTTCGGTAAACTCAATAAACCGAATGATTTCATCCTCATTTTCTCCCTTTAATAGTACTGCATTGATCTTGGTTTCAAATCCCTCACGGATTACCAAATCAAGGTTTTCGCGTACTTTTTTAAATTGATCTCTAAGCGTAATGGTATTGAACTTATCGGCATCTAAGGTGTCTAAACTAAAATTGATTTTCTGTAAGCGGGCGCGCTTGAGGTCATCAATGTAACGATCAATCAATACCCCATTTGTTGTTAACGCCAATGATGCCTTAAGGGTACTTAATTGAGCTAAAATTGAGGCGAAATCTTTTCTCAGTAGCGGTTCACCCCCTGTTAATCGAATCTTATCAACGCCATGGCTCACAAAGGTTTTGGCAATTTCAACTATTTCTTCAGCGCTCATCAAGCTCGATTTGGGGCTCAGCTGAATCCCTTCCCTAGGCATACAATAGGTACACCTGAGATTGCATTTTTCAATAAGTGAAATACGCAGATAGTTGTGAAAACGACCAAAAGAATCTATCAATAGCGGTGTTGTCTGCTTCATCAGTCGTGCCGTTTTCCTTTTAATACATCTACTAGGTGTAATACGGTCGGAAATACGGCTGCCATTGAATCTAAGGCGCCAGATTTAGATCCGGGTAAAGCCAGCACAATCGACTGTTTCACTAATCCAGCAACTGAGCGCGAAAACATAGCAACTGGAGTGCGTTGTTGGCCATAAGATCGCATGGCCTCCTCAACTCCGGGTAGGCGTTTTTCAATCAGCTCGTCAAGTACGTCTGTTGTTATGTCACGAGGAGAGGCACCTGTTCCGCCAGAAAAAATAATCAGATCTGTCTCTTGCTCAATTGCCTGTGAAAATGCTTTCCTTATCTGCTCATGCTCGTCGGCGATCACCTTCACATCATGAACCTCAAGCCCCGTTTCTTTCAATAGTTCGTTTAAGGCTATACCCGTTGAATCTTGCGCCTGACCAGAAGAAACACTATCTGAGCAGATAATCACTTGCGCTTTTAGGTGAGCTTTTGGCAGTGATCGATCTGACTTTCCACCTTTTTTTTCAACTAGGCGAATCGTCTTAATTTCAATTGCCTTATCTAAGGGCTTAAGCATGTCGTAGAGATTAAGTGCGGCAATACTTGCTCCGTGCATCGCTTCAACCTCCACTCCTGTTTTATAAATTGCTTTTACCGTGCACCGAATGCGGATCGTCTTTTCTTCAATTGAAAAATCAAAGCCCGTGTATTCGATCAAAATAGGATGACAATCAGGCAAGAGCTCGGGAGTCTTCTTTACACCCAAAAGCCCCGCCGCCTTACTCATCTCAAAGACGTCTCCTTTGGGAACACGACCTTCGTTTATGGCCGTAATAGTATCTTGTGTTCCTACTTCTACTAGAGCTTCTGCAATCGCTACACGCAGCGTAGTATTTTTATGAGTTATATCTACCATTTTCTCTTAACTATTAACCTTCCATTGGTGTGTGTCGTCTTCAAAACACTCCTTTCCGAAAACCGGAAGCTCTGCTTTTAGGGCGTCGACCCATTCAGGAAGCGCCTCAAAAACGGCTTTTCGATGAGCTGATGAAACAAAAACAAAAAAACAAACCTGACCAACAGCCACTCTTCCCAAGCTATGGTATACATGGGCGCAGGTAAGATCGTGCCGTTCGAAAAGGGCTTGTTTAAGGTCGTGGGCTACCTGATTCATGAGTGCCTCTTGGGCTTTATATTCAATAGCCACAACCGGTTTTCCATTGATCACATCTTCGCGCACCTGACCCAAAAAAATGGCATGAGCACCTATAGTTGTCTTAGGCTGATGTGCCGCTATAGACCTAGCAATTTTGTCAGGGTCAATAGCCCCTTTGATTCCGATCGATTTTACCGTCTTATTCATACGTCAAATTTGATAACCAATTTATGAAATCGCCAAGGTCTTCTTTTAAGTAAAAGGCCGGGCTGTTCGAATGTTCTTGAACCCATTGTCTAGCGCGTTTACCAGTGGCACAAAACACGACCAGCTGTTGGTCAAATGAACTAAAACCTGAATTGACAAAAGACGCGAGTTCAGCACCACTCATTTGCTTTACCAACGGATGTTCCACCTTCGGCACCTCTTCTTCAGCCCTAATATCTACGAAGAGGTATTTAACAGTTGAATTTAAGTCATCTAGACGCAATTGGCGTGCTATAAACTCACAGTCATTCAAAGATATAGGAACAAGCGCTGGTTGCGCCTTTACAAAGGCAATCGATTCGCTGTTTTTCAGAATTTGCGTTAGGGTTCGTCTATGCGTATTGATATTGTAACTCAGCAAAGTTGACGACAATACATTTAATTCTTGATTTAAGATTTTCAGCGCTTCAGCGACTTGCATAGATCCGATAAGTGCTACAAGAGCAGAAAACACACCTACCTCTGAACAATTGGGAAGGTTTTCAGTTTTTGGAGGATCGTTAAATAAACAGCGGTAACTGGCGCCACCTTGATAGTTGAATACGGCTAACTGCCCTTCGTATTTAAAAAGTGCACCGTAAACCCAAGGTTTACCCATGCGGATGCAGGCATCATTAATAAGGTACCGCGTTCTAAAGTTGTCGCTGCAATCTATGATCAAGTCAACTGCTGAAACAAGTGCCCCGGCATTCGATGAATCAAAGGCCTGATTAAAGGCTTCTATTGTTACAGCGCTATTTAGCGCTTGCATCTTTTTTAAAGCGACCATAGCCTTTGACTGACCGCAATCTTGTTCGTTGTAGAGAACTTGTCGCTGTAGATTAGAGAGCGAAACGGTATCGTAATCTAAGATACCCACTCGGCCCACCCCTGCAGAAACAAGGTAAGGCAAGACAACCGACCCGAGTCCGCCAGCGCCAATCACCAACACAGAAGAACGCTGAAGATTGTCCTGCGCCTTTTGACCCCAAAACGGTAGCTTGATATGTCTGTCGTAACGTTCAATCATCCGCCTGAAAATGGTGGGAAAACATCAATTGGAGTGTGATCAACCGCATCGCTGTCGTTCTTAAATGAATCGTTTTGAGCTAATCGATACTGAATGGTCTTCAGCAGGTCAAATTCAGACTCTAGAATAGCCTTTAGATCAGAAACGTTTAGGGGCATAGAAACCTCCAGTGTTCTGTGTTCTTGATATGTTTCAGAAAATTGACCGTAAAAATTAAGCCTGAGCTGCGTCATACTAAGAGTAATTTAACCGATGCAAGAAGTAAAATAAACATGAGAAAATAGGTGAGCGTTTTATGGCTGAATCTTCGGGCTCCGTAGTACCCTCCAAAAATACCTCCAACTAATGCAAGCACCACCAAAATCAAACTATTCGGCTCAAAGGTTGCGCCCGACTGCCATTGGCCCGCAAGACCAGCGGCAGAATTTACCCAAATAAACAAGGCCGAAACGGCGGCAGCCTCTTTCATCCGCGCCCATTGAAGCAACACTAAAACAGGGGTGAGTATGATTCCTCCACCTATTCCAATAAGACCTGAAAAAAGGCCAATTACTGCTCCAAGAAGTAAAGCATAAGCAATTCGCGGTTGCACAGGCACTTGTTCGGTCTCCTTAAGAGTAAAGAACATCCGTAAAACAGAAACGATCAGTAGTACCCCTAAAATACGCTTGTAGACATTGGGGTCAAGACTAATGGCTCCACCTATAAAGGCCGCCGGAATAGATCCTAAAGCGAACCAAATAAAAAGCCGAGGGGAGAAATACCCTCCCCTGAAATAGTGAATAAAGGCTATACCTGCCACAAAGAGATTCAGCGTCAGGGCCGTCTGCTTCATCATCGATTCTTCAAATGAAAAGATAGCCATCAATGCCAGGTATCCGCTGGCTCCGCCGTGCCCAACACTAGCGTACAAGAAGGCTACAATTGGCAGCAGCAAAAGAAACATCCAATGAAACGATTCAAAAATCATAGGTCGATAATTTCTACAATCGATCCAGCAACCAACATAGCGCAATCTGCAGGAACATAGATCAACGCATCTGACTTAGAAAAACTCAATAAGGTCGCCGAATTAAATTCGTCGATGGGTAGTACCTCATCAGCTTTCACACTGGCCTTTACAAATAATGCCCGTCTAAACCTATTTTCTATCGGAAGTGCCAACCGCTTATAGTTTTTGGAAATCGTTAGACCTTGACTTAGGCGTAGCCACCGAAGAACATAAACGTAAAAACAGCTCAATGTAGAGGCCGGATTACCAGGCAAGGCGAACACCGCCTTGTTTCCTTTCTTACCAAAAAACAAAGGTTTTCCTGGTTTTTGACGAACGGTATAGAAAATGGTTTCAACACCAATACGACTTAACGCTTGAGCTACGAAGTCGTAGTCTCCGACCGATATTCCGCCCGATATTAGCACCAAATCTGCATCAGAAAGGGCTTCAGAAAGCCGCTCAACCGTCTCTGAAGGATCATCAGAGGCAAAACTAATAGCGGATACCGCAAAGCCCTCTCGTCTTAAAGCGGCTTGCAATGAGAGGCTGTTACTTTCATATACCTGAACGTCATTTTTCATTGAACCGAGCTGAACCAGCTCATTGCCCGTAACGACAATATATATTCGGGGTAAAGCAAGAACGCTTACCTCTTGAATGCCAAGTGAAGCCAACAGACCTAGAGATGCCGGCGTGAGCGTTGACTTTTCGGATAGCACCTGCTGCCTACTTTTGATCTGGCTGCCTACTTGACGAATGTTTTGGCCTAAACTCGGTTCTTCTTGAATTCTAATTTGGTCACCGCTTAGATCTACCTTTTCTTGCATGATAACACGGTCACAGGCATCAGGAACTCGCGCTCCGGTAAAGATGCGAACAGCTTCACCTGGCCCTACATGAAATTGTTCAAGTGATCCGGCAGCGACCTCTCCTATTATTGGGTAGCAGTAATTTTTTGAAAATCCGCAAAGGGCATAACCATCCATTGAAGACTGCCTAAAGCTTGGAAAATCGGCATGAGCTAAAACTGGTTCAGCAAGAACCCGACCTTCGAGGTCAACCCCAACGTTTTGGATCTCTTTTGCCGAAAGACTAGCATGCGCATCAACTAGCGCTAATGCCTCTTCAACGGTTATCATAGGCGACTTTCTAGGCTTGAGAACCCATGAACGGCTGTTTGTACAGACGCTTTCCTGTAGCCTGGTACAAGGCATTCGCCAAGGCACCCATTACAGGCGGAAATGGCGGTTCTCCCATACCCGTCGGATCTACATCAGACGCTACAAAGTGAACCTCTACTTCTTTTGGGGCCTCGTTATGACGAATCAGTCGGTATTGATTAAAATTGGTTTGATTTGGAGCTCCCTCGCTAAAGGTCAATTCAGAATACATCGCGTGACCGATTCCATCAACGCTTCCGCCCTCGGCTAAGTTAGCTGCAGCATCTGGGTTGATGACCACCCCACAGTCAATGGCGGCGTATACCTTCTCCACAGAAGGGCTTCCATTCTTCACCACTACATCAACAACATTGGCCACATAAGAGTTATGGCAGAAATAAGCCGCTACGCCGCGATGAACA
Organism: Flavobacteriaceae bacterium; assembly: GCA_030836435.1. Lineage (GTDB taxonomy): Bacteria > Bacteroidota > Bacteroidia > Flavobacteriales > Flavobacteriaceae > UBA3478. The sequence continues at coordinate 6,630 of JAURPW010000033.1, read as the reverse complement.
CCTGGCTTTGGACTGGTCCAATCGGCTTTCTCCTTAACGAGCTTTAACACACCCGCATAGCGCTCGGCATCGTAATCGTTTCGTTCGCCTACCGGATTATTTTTTGCTCTTTCAAGCAGTTCTAAACGGTAATCGAGTGGGTCTTTGTTGATGGCCTCAGCCATTTCATCTAAGAAACTTTGCTCGGCACTGGCCATAAAGTTGGAGCGCGGAGCTCTAAAAGCCCCTGTCGTGATGTTCGAATCGACGGTCCAAGAGTCGGCTTGATAATGATCAAATGCGCCCGCCGGAAAGCGGTTGGCGGCAAGCGGACTCTCTGGAAGTCCTCCACCTATGACATGTAATGCTGTGACTTCTTTATTCTTGATTGCCGCCCTAAAGGTTACCTGGTACGACGGCCTATAGGCTCCGGCCGACATATCATCTTCTCTGGTATAGACCAATTTTACCGGCTTACCTACCGTTTTTGAAATGACACCGGCTTCAAGCATAAAGTGTCCGTATAATTTTCGTCCAAAACCTCCACCAATTCGGGTCATCATGATCTCGACCTTCTCCTTAGGCAGGTTAAAGCGATCAGCTAATGCAGGTTCTAATATCTCAGGCAACTGAGTGGGCCCTACAAAACGGGCGTATTCATCAGTTACATCAGCAAAAAAGTTAAGGGGCTCTAGTGTATTATGGGCCAAATAGGGGGCATAATACGTGCGCTCAATCACTTGATCGGCTGCGGCGAACTGGGCATTTGGGTTTCCGTCTTTTCTAAGCGTCTGTGCCTTTGATTTCTCAGCCTGATTCATGCGCTCTTTGTGTTGGCGGGTGCTCTCAAGACCCGCAGGCCATTTGACTGTGCTTGTTCTGCCAAAGAAACTCATCTCAGTTACTTGGTCTTCAGCTTCGGTATACGTTACATCTACCATTTTTTTGGCCTGAAACACCTCCCAAGTCGAATTTCCAACAACCGCTATCTGAGTCTGGTGAGCTTTAAGGTCAAAGGCACCTTTAGCCTGTCCTTCACGGTAATTTTCAAATTGAAAAACGTCGGTTATTCCAGGCATTGCTAGTGCTCTTGAGGCGTCAAAAGACTGTATTTTTAAACCAAATGCTGGCGGATGTATGATGGCCGCGTACAGCATTCCTTCTTCTTTGTAATCGATTCCAAAAAGAGGCTCGCCGGTGGCTATTTTTTTTCCGTCTACGTTTTTCCGCGAACTGCCGATAATTGAAAAATCTTTGACTGGTTTGAGCTCAACCTCCTCAGGGACATCTAGAAGTGCAGCAGCTGATGCTACCTCACCGAATCCCAAAGCGCGTCCACTCGCATCGTGATAAATAGTGCCGAGTTCTACCCGAAGTGTCGAGGCATCTACCTCTAAGGCAGCTGCTGCGGCATTAGTGAGCATAACGCGTGCGGTGGCACCGGCCTTTCTAAGGGCGGTCCATGCGGCACTAATCGAAGTGCTGCCTCCAGCCATTTGATGGAAGAACTTATTCGAATTCAACGGAGCTTGTTCTACCGTAACGTCATCCCAATTGCACTGCAACTCTTCTGCAATGAGCATGGGCATCGAGGTTTTTACGTTTTGACCAATTTCGGGATTTGGAGACATTATAGTCACCATTCCGTTATCGGCAATCTTAAGGTATCCGTTGATATCAAACCATTCTTTAGGCATAGCCTTGATCTGCTCTTCAGAAAAATTGCAGGCCTCTAACCAAGGAAAGGCCAACATCATTCCTCCTCCTGCTAGAACAGAGCTCTTAATAAAAAATCTTCTACTTGTATTCACCGTTTCTCTAGACATGACTTAGCGCTTAACTAGTTGCCGCGGCTGTTTTAACCGCTTTTTTGATTCTTATATAGGTTCCACATCGGCAAAGATTGCCCGACATAGCCGCTTCAATTTCTTCATCAGAAGGGTTGGGGTTTTGACTGAGCAAGGCCGTTGCAGACATGATTTGGCCCGCTTGACAATATCCACATTGCGGAACATCTTCTTTTATCCAAGCCAGCTGTACCGGGTGGTCTCCGTTTTCTGAGATTCCCTCAATAGTGACCACTTGAGCATTGCCAACCGATGAAACCGGCAATTGGCACGATCTAACTGCAGTACCGTTCAGGTGAATGGTGCATGCTCCGCATTGAGCAATTCCACATCCAAACTTTGTTCCTACTAAATCGAGATGATCCCGTAGCACCCAAAGCATAGGAGTTGAGGGGTCTACCTCGACCGTCTTAACCTCTCCGTTTACGTGTAAAGAATACTGTGCCATATAAATTGAATTTGTTTCAAGTTAGCGTTTATTTTTATTCAACTGATCCATTTGAATGGTAGACTTCGTCAGTAACGGCCTCAAGCCAGTTCACTTCACGAGTCGGGGTCATTGCCAGATGAATCATCGGCCCTTCAGGGCTTGCTCCATGCCAATGCGTGGTCATTGGGGAGCATTTTACGATATCTCCAGCCTTGAGCACCTTTTTTTCTTGCCCTAATTCTTGATAATAAGCAACTCCCTCTTCAATGATCAAGACTTGGCCAGGAATGTGAGTATGCCAATTGGTTCTAGCGCCTGGCTCAAAACCGACTCTAGAGATAGACACCGCAAAATTGTTGTCTGCCGTAATAAATCGCTCTACCCAAGCCTCACCAGTAAAATTTTCTGAGCTAGCCGTCAAGCGTTCCGCAGTTAACTGTGCATTGCCTGATTGAGTGGTTAGCGCGATGAATACACCCACTATGCATTTCATCGATTGTCGAATCGTTATCATATGTTTCAAATTTAAGCCCTTAAGGCCTCGAGCGAAAGCACTGAAAAGCTGTATTCACTACCATTTTTACTGAATACGAGCGCTGTTTACTGTATTAAACTTCTAAATTCAGATGGGGTTTGCTGGGTATGCTTTTTAAAAAATCGCGAAAAATGATTTTGGTATTCGAACCCTAGTGAATGGGCAATCTGTTTAATGCTGAGTACGGGAGAATAGCGTAATTTTTCCCGTGCGGTATTGACTAAAAATTCATCGATAAAGGTTTTGGCACTAATTCCGAGTTTTTGACGGGTAAGGTCTCCTAAATAATTAGCAGAAAAACCCATTTTCTGCGCACAATATGTAACATTTGGAGGGCCTTGCTTTACCATTAATGAATCATCTAGATACGATCTAAGCACCGCTAGAAAGCGTTCTGAAAAATCAGTCTCGTTGTTTAAACGCGTTGAAAACTGACGCTCATAATACCTAGCGGCATAGGTTAAAATGAGCTCAAGGTGTGTCAGAATAAGGGTATTACTGTGCTGATCATCGTACCTCTCTATTTCTCTAGCAAGTTGACTAAACTGATCCGAAATCAACTCACGCTCTTGGTTAGATAGGTGCAGCGCCTCGTGAACGGCATAACTAAAAAACGTAAAATTCTTTATGGCATACTGAAGTCGACTTTGCTTTAATAAATCCGGATGAAATGCTAGTGCCCACCCGTTAGGCTCCCCCATTGGGATATTTTTAAACTCCAAACCAAATTGCTGACCGGGCTCCATAAAAACCAATGTCCCTTCTTGATAATCATACTTTTTTCGTCCGTACACGATTTCTGCGCAGACCGAATCTTTCAAGAAAATCATGTACAACTCTGTCTGGTATAGACGCGCTTCGAGGGCCTTAGCCCCTTTCTGATTAAAAACAGTGATAAGCGGGTGTTTATTGAACACACCCTTATCAGAATTCATCTGAGAAATGCTTTTAATGAGATACGGTTGCATTAGCTAGATCTAGGAAGTTTTTCTACTATTCTACCAAAAACTATGCCTCACTGAATTATCGGACGTTCTAGTCTTTAACGCCACTCCAATAGCTGGTTCGGATTTTTGGGATCATGGATCGGAAAAAAGATACTCCTCTACATTCCTCAACCGGTCTTCAGAAAAATCTCACTTTTCTTGATCCTTTTTATTGGACTTATTTCTCTTGTATCTTAGATAAGGTAACCACACAAACAACCATTCAATGGGTAAGGTAGCGTTATGACGGAAAAAGTTTACTCCATATTTGTTTTTGTACTTCTTCTTTTTGGATGTGCAAACCCTTCCATTAGTCCAGAAAACCGCGCAAAAGATTTGGTCAATGCTTCTATCTCGGCTCACGGTGGTCAATCGACCTATGATAAACTGAAAGATCTGAGCTACATAAAAACAACCTACACCTACGACTCATTAGAACAGGTATCCGACACCCTTGTGCAGCATATCCATCACAACCGATTGGGCCATATTAGGTTAACTTATCAAAATGATCGGGGCCTGAATGAAATAGAGGAAAAAGGCGAAGAACTTTCGGTGCGCCTAAACGGAGTTATTCAGTACGACACTACTCTAATCAAAAATGCAAAATCAACCGCAGACGGAGCCCGGTTTGTGTTTTTTCAGCCCTTCAAACTGAAAGATTCACTGGTTCGCTTAAAGGCATTAGGCCGGCGCACACTTTCCCATAAAGAGAATCAACTAAGTGAAGAGGTAGAAGTTGTAGAGGCTACCTACCCCAATTCTTCAGACATATGGTATTTCTTTTTTGATTCAGAATCTGATCGACTCTTGGCCAATGCCGTAAACCACAATGGCAAAATGAGCCTGATCACCAACGATTCACTTCAATGGCATGAAGGGTTACTCGTTCACCGATTTAGAACGAGTTATTTAGCTAATGAACAGTTTGAACCCATTCGAGTGCAGGCGCGTTACGACTATGAAATGCGGGCGCAAGACTAACGACTGAGCTGTGCTTCAGATAAGAGAATTAATAAGGCCAACTGAATGGCTTTATGACCTTCGTCGTTTACCCACCACTCGTCAAGCGAATGTGCGTTGCCTGAGCGACCTCCGCGACCGATCGTTATGGCCGGTACACCTAACGATATAGGAATATTTGAGTCGGTAGAGCCGCGGGTGAGCTCTGGTGTTACTCCAAAATGTTGGGTGGCCGCCATGGCGCGCTGGATTAGAGGTAAAGACAAATCCAATTCTCCAGACGGGCGATTTCCGATTTTCTCTAACTTAACTGTCAAGGCCTCTCCCCTTCTTCGAATTGAGTTTTGGTCTTCCAAAGCCTTGTGAACCGCCTGGTTTAAGAGTTCTTCCATCTCATCGAGTCGGTACGGAGCAATAGAACGCACATCAATAAGCATGCTTGAGCTGAACGGAACTGAATTCACAGATGTTCCGCCTTCTATTACTCCGATGTTATAACTCGTGCGCGGGCCCGTTTTGGTGTAATCGTCTGCTGCTTTAACGAAGTAATGCATGGCAGATCCCAGGGCGTGGTGCGGATTCGCTAGCCCAAAGGCACCCCACGAGTGACCTCCTGGCCCTTCATAGGTGACTTTATAGCGATATGAGCCAAGGGCCTTGTTATTGACTCGGCCAATGTCTCCTCCGTCTATAGCAATCCACGAATCAATTGCGGGGCCGCGCTCGCTAAATAATTCTTTAACCCCCCTCAGATCTCCCAATCCTTCTTCACCAACAGTACCCACAAATAAAACATGAGCATCTGTGCGGATCTGTTGCTCTATCATGGTTCTCGCTATAGTGAGCACCATAGCCAATCCACGGGTATCATCTCCAATACCCGGAGCAAAAAGAGTGTCGTTTCGTTGAACAATGGTCACATCGGTTCCCTCAGGAAAAACAGTGTCCAGGTGGGCATTTAACGCGACTGTCTTACCCCCTTTTGTGCCGGGCAGGTAAGCCAATACATTTCCTACAGTATCAATCCACACCGAGTCAAGACCAACACTGCGAAGCCTTGCCGCAAACGCCTCTGCGCGCTGTTGTTCTTTAAATGGAGGAGCCGCAATCTCTGTAAGCTCGACATGTTGTTCAGTGGTAAATGGTTCAAGCGCATAAATCGCTTGAAAGGCCCGTTCTACCTCCCTACTTTTAGCCAGATTACGGATTTCTTTGGCGTATTTTGCCTCAATGTCGACCGATTCTTGTGACCAAATCAGCGCAGGCATAAGCGCCACAAATAGAGTAAGTACTACTTTTTTCATGAGTTTTTAAGTCGAGGTTTTAGAGCGGTAATTAAGAGTAAAACTAATAAGGCCCCAAAAGCAATCTGCAGACTAGTCATCACCTCTGGGTAAGACGACCTAAAGCCCCAGTCTGCCTTATGTTTGGCATAGATTCCGTAAAAAGCCCACAGTATCGGAAGCAGATAGATCCAGGTTTTGCGCTTTAGGGCCACAAACAGGGCCACGACCGATGCAGTGTAGATCATGTAGCTGGTCCACTCCGCCTCAGTGAATACACTCATATCGATGTCTAAGGCTACCAAAAGAGCAGTTGCATTAGCTATGGTGGCCACGGTGATCCATCCGAAATACAGATCAAACACAGCGCTGATAAATCGGGTACTGGCATCGGGCTCAGCTACACGCCTTAAGGCGTCGGTTAGCCAAATCAGACTCAATAACAGAATGAGCATGACGACCATTGAGCTAGAAATCTTTAGGTAGTGCCAGGCAAAGATCCAGGCTATGTTGGCTAGACCATTGACCACCCATAATTGAGTGATCTCTGTTCGGGGAAGAACCGGTGATTTTGAGAAGAGCATAACCAAAACAAAGCCCAAAAGGC
>JAURPW010000032.1:0-3425 GCA_030836435.1 Flavobacteriaceae bacterium | reverse complement strand
CTGCCTACAGGGCGTGAATAAAAATAGCGATCAGAAGCCTCTGCCGGAAGTTTTTCGGCAATGCCTTGAAAGATAACCTGTTTCTCAAGGGCTGGCCAAAAAAACGAAACACCTACTTTGTTATGGCGCGCAATAGCCCTACCCTTTTCGCTTTGGTAGTTGGTGAAAAAGATCAATGACTGGGCCGAAAAAGACTTTAATAACACCACCCTAGATTTGGGATACCCGTCTAGTCCAAAAGTTGAAATATGCATGGCATTGGCCTCTTCTATCTGATCTGATTGATCAGCCTGTTCGAACCAATCAGTGAAGAGATCAAACCAATGATTGGGCAGATCCGATTCATCTAACGCACCCTTCTGATACGATTTTCTGTAGTCGTGCAGCTCTTTCATTTTCCTTAATTAAACTCAAAAAGTTTTTGGTCTTCAGCAAGCTCAATACGCTCATGTTCAAACGATTTGGCTGCCTCTTCTCGGAATAATTCAAGTGATTTATACCGGGTTGAATAGTGACCTAAAATTAAGGTTTTAATCCCAGAAATTTTAGCAATTTGACCTGCCTGAAGGGCAGTGCAATGGCCGGTTTTTTCGCATAGGTGACGCTCAGTCTCTAAGAAGGTAGACTCGTGATATAATACTTCAGTATTGCTGATTAACGGCACTAGCGACTCGTTAAAAGCCGTATCGCTGCAGTACGCATAGGTTTTCACAAAATCGCTAGACTCTTTGCGTTCAAACAAATACCCGTTGGCGTACACACGGTGCTTTAAGGGAAGGGTGTGCACCCGTACTGAAGCAGACTCATAGATGAGCTCAGAATGTGTTTGATCGAGCTCTATAAAGTGTAAGGGGTAATTCGTCCAAGAAGAAGAAGACTTTAGAATAGTGGTGAGCACCTCTTTGATGCCTTTTGGGCCGTAAATAGTTAGTGGCACTGTGCGACCCATAGCGCCCATGGTAGTTACTAGACCTGGTAAGCCGTAAAAATGATCGCCGTGCAAGTGTGAGATAAAAACCTGGGAAAGGCGCTTGAAGTTCACCTTGGCAATGCGCATCTCTTTTTGAGTTCCTTCTCCGCAATCGATTAAAAAGAGTTCGCGATTGAGTTCAAGTACCTGTGCTGTTGGGTTGGTTAGACTTCTAGGTGTCGAGGCATAGCAGCCGATTATTTGCAGCTTAAAACTCATTCTTCTAAATCGCGCTGAATGGCCTCTAGCTCGATGAGGTCGTGGGCTTCTTCAAGGGTCGGACAGAGCGCTACACCTTCAAAAACATCTTCATAAGTGAGGGCCGAAGAGACGAGCACAAAAGATAATTTTTGGCTATTTACAGACTGTGCTGTTTGCAACAACAGAGCCGATTGTTCTGGGTCTAGGCGTTCAGACTCCAAGACGTAAATCAGGTGCTGAGCGGCATGCGATCCGTTGAGCACATACGCGTATAACTCAGCTATCGTCATTTCAGAGGAACGCACTATTACCGTCTCCAAATTCATTGCATTAAGACTTTAAAGATGCTGCTAACAAATACAGAACTGCCATTCGAATGGCTACTCCGTTCTCCACTTGGTCTAAGATAATGGCGTGCTTAGAGTCGGCCAATTCAGAGCTCAGTTCTACGCCTCTATTAATGGGCCCTGGGTGCATGATGAGTGGCGTATGATCCAATCGGTTTAAACGCTCCATAGTGAGGCCGTATTGCATGACATATTCGCGAGCAGACGGAAAGTACGAATAGTCCATTCGCTCGTTTTGAACCCGCAACATATTCACTACATCGGCCTTTCTTAGGGCCTGATCTAGGTTTAGCTCTACCTCAACTCCTAGTGACTCTATATAGCGCGGAATCAACGATTTCGGACCGCAAACTACCACCTTCGCACCCAACTTGTTCAGCGCGAAAATATTCGAAAGCGCAACCCTTGAGTGCAAAATATCACCTACGATCACCACCCGCTTGCCAGTTAGATCGCCCAGGCGTTGACGCATAGAGTAAGCGTCCAGCAGGGCTTGTGTGGGGTGTTCGTGTGCACCGTCTCCGGCATTGACTATTCGAGCGTCTACATGTTTAGCCAAAAAGACACAGGCCCCTGCCTGAGAATGGCGCATAACGACCATGTCTACTTTCATGGCCAATATGTTGTTTACCGTATCGACAAGGGTCTCCCCCTTTTTAACCGAAGATTGAGAAGCCGAGAAATTAACAACATCTGCCGATAGTCGCTTTTCAGCAATCTCAAAAGAGAGTTTAGTGCGTGTGCTGTTCTCAAAAAAGATATTGGCGATGGTGATGTCTCTCAGACTGGGCACCTTTTTAATAGGACGGTTTAAGACCTCCTTAAACTGATCGGCCGTTTCAAAAACAAGTTGAATATCTTCAACGGTAAGGTCTTTGATTCCGAGCAGGTGAGGTACAGAAAGCTGACTCATGATTCGCTATTTACAATATAAACGGCGTCTTCTCCTTCATTTTCTTTCCAGCACACCTTGACGCGTTCTTGATTAATGGCATCAACTTGCCTTCCCCTGTAATTGGGCTGAATAGGCAAGTGACGGCTAAACCTACGATCGATAAGTACCATGAGCTCAACCGCTTGAGGTCGCCCAAATGACTGTATAGCCGAAAGTGCCGATTGAATACTTCTGCCGGTGTATAACACATCATCAATAAAGACCACTTTTTTGTTCTCAACCAAAAAGTCAATTTTGGTTTGATTAGCTTTCAGCGGCTGATTCGATCTTCTAAAGTCGTCTCTGAAAAAGGTGATGTCTAAAAATCCCAAAGAGAGGTTGCTCACCTTGTATTCATCGCGCAGCAATTGACTAAGGCGATTAGCAAAAAATACACCTCGGGGTTGAAGCCCAATAAGTACAGTATTTGAAAAATCTAGATGGTGCTCTAAAAGTTGATTGGCCAATCGGTGAAGCAGCAGATGGATGGCTTTAGAATCGAGAAGCAACGTTTCAGACATCAACTCAAGAACTTAATCATAGGCAAAAGTAACAAAAAAGCCCGGGCTTTAGCCGGGCTTTTTAGGAATTGGCACGAAAATGCCGATTACTCGTTAGACTCCATTTTGTCTTTCAACGCTTGAAGTTGCGCGTTTGCATCTCCTAATGTTGTTTTAGACTCTTCGGCTTGCGAATCAAGACGCTTCTTAGTGTCTTTCAGATTCTTGGCCTCTTGCTCTTTAAACATAGCCGTGTGGCTAGCTACAACGCGCTTGAAGTCTTTATTGAACTCGATGATTTTAAAAGAAGCCTCTTCACCTTTATTTAATTTAGACCCGTCTTCTTTCTCTAGATGTCTAGAAGGAATAAATGCGACAATGTCTTCGTTAAACGTGATGGTGGCACCTTTATCTACGATATCTGTGATTTTGGCCTCGTGAACGCTGCCCTCAGCAAATTCGGTCTCGTATTT